>JAJRWE010000219.1 GCA_024276955.1 Gammaproteobacteria bacterium | reverse complement strand
TCAGGTGCGCAAGGCGTCGGCGACCTCGCGGATGGACTCGCCGGTGTCTTCCATGTCGATGATGCTGACCTCGGTATCCATGCCCAGGGCGGCGAAGGCGGGTACCGTGTTCCACGCCACGCTGGCGTGCCGGTGATCCTTGCCGAAGTAGCTCTGCAGGTTTGCCACGATGACGATGTCAACCATGTCCGGCGCACCGTCGTGCTGGTAGGACAGGTCTTCATGTTTGGCGGCGACGTTGATGATATCCTGCGGGAATTCCCACTTGCTCAGCAGGGCGGTGCCGATGGTGGTGTGCAGCTCGCGGATGATCTCCAGCAGCACATGCTCGTGCTCCAGCAGTTCCGGGATGTCCTCGGCATACTTGACGATGGGCAAGGCGCCAATGTCGTGCACCAGCCCCGCCAGCATGGCCTGATCCGGCTTCAGCCGGGCAAAGCCGGCCAGCGCCTGACTGACGGCGGCAACTTCGGTGCTGTGCTCCCAGAAGGTGTGGAACAGGCGGTCGGTGACCTCCGTGGTGGGCTGGAAAATTTGTTGCACGATCAAGCTGTTGACGGTGTTGCGGACGATGGTATTGCCCATTCGCGCGACTGCCATGTCGACGCTGTCGATGTGCTTGCTGCCGCGCAACAGCGGGCTGTTGGCCACCGCGATCAGCCGCGCCGAGAGGGCCGCGTCGGTGCCGATGACCTTGGCCACAGCCTTCGCATTGGCATTCTCGTCATCCAGCGTATCGCGCACCTTCAGCGCGACTTCCGGCAGACTGGGCAACACCAGCTTGTCGTTCTCCATATCGTCGATGAGCTGGGCCAGCAGGCGGTTCTTGAGGTCGGCGGACATTTCGGGCTCCATCAGGTTCATGCCTCGATGGCACGGCGGTTGTTCACGTGATAACTATCGGGTGCCGCAGGCAGAAATTGAGCGAAATCGCGCAGGTTTCTGCGCCCGGCCCAAGAATTGACCAGCCGTTCATCATTGCCATCGCCGAATGGTTCCGCTCGATGCCGGAATTGGCGGCCTGTCGTTTTGAGGCGCAGCCCGGAACATTGCCGGAAGTCTGCTTGATTCCATGAGCGATCTGCACGTTAATGGGGCAGGTTGCCTTTGAATGTCACACGCAAGCATTAAAAGGGGTGTAGATAAAGGCCCGTACCGCTCAGTTAGAGCGGGGCCCCGTGGTCATTCAGGCGGGGAATGTGGTGCCAGGTAGGGTGGGCACGTTTTATGTGCCCACTCGGTTGGCTCATATTCCGCGTGGGCATGAAAAGCTTGCCCACCCTACCTGGCTTCGTCGGGGGTAATCCTAATCGTTATTGCAGCAACAAATACAACAACACCCCATTCCCAATCGCCAAGGCAATGCTCAGCCCGCGCCAGAAGGCAACCGGGTTGCGCTCCAGCAGGGGCACCGAGGCGTCACCCGTAAAGCGCGGGTTGGGGTGCGACAGGTCGTGGAGGAATTCCGACAGGGTGTCGTAGCGTTGTTTGGGTTCCGGGTGTACGGCCTTTTTCAGCGCGCCGTCCATCCATACCGGGACCATCGGGTTGTGCTGGTAGCTGAGTTGATATTTCAGGTTGGCGACGGCGCGGCGGCCTTCGGTGCGGTCGAGGGCGTCGCCGTAGGGCAGCTTGCCGGTGAGCAATTCGTAGGCGATGGTACCCAGCGAAAAGATGTCGGAGCGGTTGCTGCCGGGCTGGCCGAGCAGGTATTCGGGGGCGGTGTAGTTTTTCGTGCCCAGCAGTTCGATGCGTTCGATGGGGCTGCTGATCTCGGCGATGCCGGCGATCTTGGTGGAGCCGAAGTCGATGATCTTTACGGTGCCGTTGGCGTCGAGCATGATGTTTTCCGGTTTCATGTCCTGGTGCAGCATCTCCAGCCGATGAAAGGCACGCAGGCCGGTGGCGATTTGCTCCACCAGCAGACGAACCTCCTTGATGTCCGGCTGTGAATGCTGGTTCATCCAGTCGCGCAGGGTCTGGCCGTCGACGTATTCCATCACGTAGTAGAGGAAATTGCGCTTGCGCTTTTGCTCGATGATCTTGAGCACGCGCGAGTTGTTGATGCGCCTGCCGGCCCATTCCTCGCGCACGAAACCCTCGATGTAAGCCGGCTCGTCGTCGTAGTTTTCCGAGGGGGTCTTGATGATCACGGTCTGGCCGCTTTCCGTGTCCTCGGCCTTGTACACCTGGGTGCGCTTGCTGGCGTGGATTTCCTTGAGGATGCGGTAGCCGTCCAGCACCATGCCTGGCTCCAGCAGCGGCGGGAAGGGCAGTTGGGTCAATTCCTTGATGGCGGTGTTGGCGTCTTTCACCGGCAGGGTGTCGATGCGCACCACTTGCGCAGTGATGTTGTCGTTGCTGCCGCCTTCGAGGGCGAATTGCACCAGTTTTTCCGCAGCTGTTTGCAGGTCGTGGTTTTCTTCCACGATACGCTGAATGTCGTTGTCACTGGTGAAGTCGTGTACGCCATCGGTGGTGAGAATATAGAGGTCGCCTGGCTCCAGGGTCAGCTTGCGATAGTCGATGTCGAGGTGAATGTCGATGCCTACGGCGCGGTTCAGATAGTTCTTTTCTTTTGACACCCAGCGGCGGTGGTCAGTGGTCAGCAACTCCAGGTTATGCCCCTGCAGGCGGTAGATGCGTGAGTCGCCGACGTGGAAGATGTGCCCGGTGGTGGACTTCAGCACCAGTGCGCTGAAGGTAGTGAGCAGGCCGCGGGTGGCGTGTTCGGTGTGCTGCGCCTTGCTGTACAGCCAGCTGTTGATGGCGGTGAGGATCTTGTGCGCCGAGGTCTTCGCGGTCCATGAATCCGGTGTGGAATAGTAGTCGGAGAGAAAACTGCCCACTGTCGTCTGTGAGGCCTCGCGGCCGTCGATGCTGCTGCTCACGCCATCGGCGATGGCGATGGCGATGCCCTTGGTGTCGAGCTGCGGTGGTTTGGGAATGACGGCGCCGTGGAAGTCCTGGTTCTCGCTTTTCAGGCCCTGCTCGGAATGCTGGCCGATGGTGACGTTGAGCTTTGTGGTCATGAAGGGCAGGGGTTCCGTGTGGTGGGTGGGTGAAAGATGCGACGTGGGTCGCGCGGCAATTGTATCATTGCCGTATTCTCTTTTTTCCGTGTCGTCAGCCGTCGGGGGCCATTTTGTTGAAGTCGGTATTTTTCGTTATTGGCCTGTTGATCATCTATGGCTCCCTGTATCCGTTCAATTTCCACGCCGCGCCCACCGGCAGCTGGGCGGCGTTCTTCGCCAGCTGGCGTGCCTATACCGGGCGTGGCGATGCGCTGAGCAACATCCTGCTGTTTGCGCCGTTTGGCTATTTCGGTGTGCTGGTCTATGGCCGCAAGGCCTGGCTGATTGCTGCGACGCTGCTGTTGGCCGTGGGTGTGCAGGTGCTGCAGGTGTATCTGCCGGGGCGTGATGCCAATCTGCAGGACGTGTTCTGGAACATGTTGGGCGTTGGTCTCGGCGCGGGCCTGACGTTGTTGCCGTGGCTGCGATTTTCCACCGCCGGCGATGTGCGCGACCGGGGCGCCCGCGTGGCCCTGTTGTTGATCGGCTGCTGGCTGGCCTATCGCCTGATGCCCTTCGTCCCCAGTATCGACTGGCAGCTGTGGAAGGACAGCCTTAAGCCCCTGCTGTTGTATCCGCGGCTCTCGCCGGTGGGGCTGTTGCACGATGCGGTGGCCTGGGCCGTGGTGGCCTGTCTGTGGCCGCAGGTTTGTCGTTACCGAAGGGCCGGGCTGTGGTTGCTGCTGCTGGTCGCTGGCGTGTTTGCGCTGGAGGTGGTGATCGTGAAAAACAGCGTCAGTGCCAACAATGTGCTGGGTGCGCTGCTGGGTGTGGGGCTGTGGACCCTGTGGCTGGGGCGGGGACATTCCGGGCGCGTGCTGCTGGCACTACTGCTGATGCTGTCCCTGCTGTTGAGCGGGCTGGCGCCGTTCCAGTGGCGTCCGGTGCCTGGAGATTTTCACTGGCTGCCGTTCCACGGTTTCCTCGCTGGTTCCATGATGATCAATATCAGCGTGGTGTTTGAAAAGGGCTTTTTCTACGGCGCGCTGATCCTGTTGCTGCAACAGGAAAGTGGGCGTTTTCGCCTTGCCGTGGCGACGGCCTTTCTGCTGACTCTGGCCATTGAGATCGGGCAGTTGTTCGTCTACCGTCACACCGCTGAAATCACCGACCCCCTGCTGGTGCTGCTGATCGCCATGGCGTTGAAGGCCGTGGGTGGCGAGTATTCGCCCCAGAGGACACGGAGATTCACGGAGGGAAAGTAACAGCAACTCGTACGATTCGTTACACCGCTCAGCGGTGTAACGTCGGGCTTGAGTGGTCCTCAAGGGGCAACACGACGCTCCGCGTCGTACTCCGCGAGATAGGGTGGCAGGCGCTAGGCAATATGCGCCACCCAACCCTTGCGACGCAGAGCGCCGCGGGATGTGTGACACCGCAGAGCGGTGTCGCAAGTTGTAGTTATTTTCCCTCTGTGGATCTCCGTGGCGCAAAAGCCGTTCCTACTTCACTTCGATCATCTGTACCGTGCCGTCCGGCATGATTTCCGCCATCTGCCCCTTGGGCTCTTCGAGGAAGAAGAGGATGAGGGCGAAGACGAAGGCCGAGACGATACCGATGACGAGGAAGAACTGGTCATAATCAACCAGCGAATTCACCGTGAGAAACAGCACTGCGCCAACATTGCCGAAGGCGCCAACCATGCCGGCGATCTGCCCGGTCATGCGGCGCTGTACCAGTGGCACCATGGCGTATACGGCGCCGGAGCCGGCCTTGGAGAAGATACCGGCGACGATGGTGATACCCACCACCATCCATACCGGCCAGGCCTTCTCCACCAGTCCCAACACCAGGAAGCTGACGGTGATGCCGGCGAAGACGATGCCCAGGGTCAGTTTGCGGCCGATCTTGTAGCTGATCCAGCCGCCACCGGGACGCGCGAACAGGTTGATAAAGGGGTAGATGCCGGCCAGCAGGGCGGCGGTCACCTTGGGGATGTCGAACCATTCGACGTAGAACATGGCCAGCATGGAGACCACCGCCAGCTCGGTGCCGAAGGTCACCAGGTAGGCGAAGTCGAGGATCGCCACCTGTTTGAATTTGTAACGGTGCAGGTCGGGTACCGGCTCCTTGAGTACGTGGCCATTGATGTGCCAGATCTTCCATACCTGCAGCAGATAGAGTCCGGCCAGCGCGGCGTAAACCAGATAGGTGGCAGTCTCGCCGATCAGACCCATGTTGGTCGGGGAGAGCTTCCAGGTCAGCAGCCCCAGGGCCAGGAACAGCGGGATGTTCATGAGGATGTAGAGCACCAGGTCACTGCCGCTGGTGATCTCCAGGGCGCCGGTCTTTTTGGGCTTGAAATAGGTCGAGCCCTTGGGCGTGTTGCTGACGCGGGTGTAATAGAAGATGCCGTAGAGAATGGTCGCCACGCTGGCGGCGGTCAGGGCGATGCGCCAGCCTGTGTCGTCACCAATGCTGGCGGCGATGAAGGGCAGGGTCATGGCCGCACCGGCGGAACCGAAGTTGCCCCAGCCGCCGTAGATGCCCTGGGCGATGCCGGTCTGTCTGGCAGGGAACCACTCGCCGATCATGCGGATGCCGACCACGAAGCCGGCGCCGATGAAGCCGGAGAGAAAACGCAGGATGGCGAGTGATTCGTAACTATCGGCCCAGGCGAAGGCAATGCTGATCAGCCCGCCCAGGGTGAGGATGCTGGTGTACATGATGCGCGGGCCGAGCTTGTCCACCATCATGCCGACGATGATGCGCGCGGGGATGGTCATGGCCACATTGAGGATTAGCAGCACCTTGGCCTGCTGGTCGGTGAGGTCCAGGGCCTCCTTGATGAAGGGCATCATGGGGCCGAGGCCGAGCCAGACCACGAAGGTCATGAAGAAGGCGAACCAGGTGTAATGCAGGATGCGGATGTTGTCCTGTTTCAGGTCGAAGATGTTGAGTGTCAGTGGCATGCTGGCGAGCCCTTGGAGCAAAGTTGAATATATGCTCGCCTCGAAAGCAGTAATCATGCCAGTAATTTAACTCATTGATCAGCAGTGATATTTCCTGAAATTTATGACTTTGGCTATGCGAATTGCACTTTCTCGGTGCGTCTATTGTCGGTTGCCCAGGGCATGGTGTCTGTTTGAGTGCGCTGGTTTGTGTGGCAGGAATGTTTCGCGCCATGCCTGATCGCAATGCGTAAGGCGACAAGGTTGCACCAATGTGGTGCATAATGCATCTGTGAGGGTTGCCTTCTTCTCCAGTTCTGCATGCCTTTGCCCAATGTAAACAGTAGGTTATCCTTATGGTTCGTTGTTTGGCATGATGATTGCAAAACAGAGCAGCCATATTCAGAGGTGTCCTGGATTCAACCGGGAACCGTCCCATAGAGTGATCGGAGAGCATTGATGAAAGAAAAACTCGTTCTGATTGGCAACGGCATGGCCGGCGTGCGCACGCTGGAGGAGTTGCTGAAACTCGACCCGGAGATGTATGACATCACGGTCTTCGGCGAGGAGCCCTACGGCAATTACAACCGCATCCTGTTGTCTCCGGTGCTGGCCGGCGAGAAGACCATCGACGACATCATGCTCAACGATTTGCAGTGGTATGAGGACAACGGCATCACCCTGCATAGCAACGAAAAAGTGGTGAAAATCGACCGTCGCGCGCGCAAGTTGATCACCGATACGGGGCGTGAAGAAAGCTACGATCGCCTGCTGCTGGCTACCGGTTCGCATCCCATCATCCTGCCGGTGCCCGGAAACGATCTCGATGGCGTCATCAGTTTCCGCGATATCAAGGATGTGGACGCCATGCTGGCGGCGGCGAAGAATCACAAACATGCCGTGGTTATCGGTGGTGGTTTGTTGGGCCTGGAGGCCGCCAATGGCCTCAAACTACAGGGCATGCACGTCAGTGTGGTGCACCTGATGGACACCCTGATGGAGCGGCAGATGGATCCCGTCTCCGGCGATATGCTTAAGCAGTCGCTGGAAGAGCGCGGCCTGAATTTTCTCATGGGTGCCAGCACCGAAGCCGTCCTCGGTGACGGTCAGGTCAAGGGCGTGCGCTTCAAGGGTGGCCTGGAAGTGGCCGCCGATCTGGTGGTGATGGCTGTGGGCATTCGTCCCAACACCGACCTGGCCAAGGCCGCCGGCCTGCACAGCGAGCGTGGCGTGGTGGTCAACGACACCTTGCAGACCTTCGATCCCCGTATCTATGCCGTCGGCGAATGCGT
>JAJRWE010000218.1 GCA_024276955.1 Gammaproteobacteria bacterium | reverse complement strand
AGCCGGCCGATGGTATAGGGTCTATAGGCCCACATGACGCCGTGTTGTCCGTTGCAGTATAAGTCTTCCAGCGGTTCGCCACACATCTGCCTGAACTGCGGTTTGTTGTATATCTGGCTGCTGATGAGTATTTCTGTCATGTCAATTCCTTTTGTCGATGAGTGTGCAGGGTAATCCCCATGCACCCTGCTCGTTTACACTGCTTTCAGACCTATCGCGGGCCTGAGTTTGTATATCGCCCAGAATAACAATGCATGTGATGTACCCTATCAACTGGGAGGTCGTTCGGCAAATGACGGATCAAATAGCCAGTAGCCTGGGTTGAGCTTGCGAAACCCGGGGCCTTATCCATCAGAGGCTCGCCTCAATTCACTGACCGATGGAAACTCACAAGCAGGGGCAATCCATAACCACAGCTGGCTTAACCATGTCTGCGGGGGTGGCAATAAATGAAATCTGCGCGCCTTTCAATGTCGAGAAAATCACGCAATGTCCCGCGCATTAATATCTCCCGGGTTTCGCAAGCTCAACCCAGGCTACTTGCTCATAAATCGATGCCGAGTATTTTTGTGAGGAAATAAAACATAAATATACTAACTGAAGCTGAAATCGCAAAAAACATGTTTAAATAACTCAAAGCAATGTCTAGCCGTGAGGCATTACCCCGGAAATCATAACCATCGGTAACATCGTACATGATTTTGTGGCGCTTGCCGTTGATGAGGCTTTTAAAGACAATGAACGAACTGTAGTACCCTGTCCGAACCACAGTTCCCGTGATTGAGGGCAGCGGTATGATCCGATGATACTCCGGGAACATGGCGTCATATTTGCGTGTTAGTCGAAAGTACAGAATGGGAAGCAAAATCAAGTACCCCAAGCAACCAATACCGATGCCACCAACAAGTAGAATTGTAAGGAATCCTTTCATGTCAAACAAAAATTCTCACTATCCATACATGGAGTGCGCTCACTGTACCTCTGACAGGAGTTGTTTTTTACGTTCTTGGGTCATCGCCGCTTCATAAGCTGATATCTGCTCATACATCCACTTACCTAACTCACGGCCACCCTCCGCACCCGCTAACGCGCTGACCCCACCGGCTAAGGTAAGGAGAATCAGTCCTGGACCAAGAAAGGTACCGACAGCAAGGGTTACAACACCTGCTCCCGCGATACTTATAATCAACGCCCCATACTCCTCATACGCCACCTTCTCCGCATTGCCTCCCGCATCGCGGGCAGTCTGTACTTTCTGCCCGGCCAGTCCGGCATCAATGATGATGCTGCCATAGGCGCTCATTCAGGCGATTTTCAGGAGACCTTTCAGGCGCTGGACGTCACCCAAGCCCATCAGGTCGACGGTGTATCGGCGGCTCCGCAGTGTCCGCATGGCATGCCCCGGGCTTCGCAGGGCGCGCGAGCCCCCGCGGGTCATGCTCCTCAGTCCGTTTCGGTAGGCTGTGTTGAGTCGTTCATGGGCCGGTTGCACTTTTTCGATCTTGATTTTGTTGCGGCGTTTTTTGGGGGCGTTTTTCTATTGCACCAGGCCGTCATTGTATATCTGTAGTGCCTGGAGATAGGCCTTGCCTCGGGCCTGGGAGGCGCCCAGCAGACCGCCGGCAAAGGCCTTGAGGGTGTCATCGCCGGCGGGCAGGGTTGCCAGGAGCTCGCCCAGGGGCAGGATCTCTTCAGCGTGGTGATGCTTCAGCAATGTGCGCAGGGTTATTTCTTCTGTCACGGTCAGCCTTGGCTCGGTGCCGGTGCACAGCTGCGGAAAATGGGGTTCAGGCAGTTCCATGCCGAGAGGCCCGGAAGCGGTGAATGGGTCAGTGCTAATGTGCCATCGTCGATGGGGGGTGTCGGCCCTATGCCCAAGGGGCCTGGAATTCTGCTGCCAACCATTGTCAGCTCCTGTTTTTCTGAATGAACATCAATATGATAGAAGAGATGGATATCTCCGCCAAATTTAAGCCAGGAACCGCTATCAAGGATAATTCCGCAACCTCATCGCGGCTATGTGTCTTTCAGTGTAGTGTCTCATACCTGTCAGCGGGCCGGTCAGTTGATTCACCTGATCCAGGTCTATGTCGCTGTTTGAGACGACCATCAGGTCATCAGGCGATTATCCGACGGCAGTGACCGTGCCATCATTGACGCCAGTAATCATCCAGGTGTCGTTGCCGGTGATGGTTGTTGGGTACCTGCCCGGAGTTACCCCTGCTCCAGTCCTGCCTTACAAACTGCACACAGGCATGTATTTTATCCCATCCCAACCCGCCCCCCCAGAAAAATCTCCAGACCGCTAAAGCATTAAAAGCCATTGCCGATAGCTGTGGAGAGATTCACATGTGGTGATTTACAGCGGGGATAAATGGGTGAGTGACAAAACCTCAAATAGCGAAGCAGAATCGGTGAGCCCTATCGTCTGCGATGAGATGATGGATATCTCCATTGTGGGTGAATTGCGTGCGCTGTTGCTGGAGGCGCTGGATGCAAAACAGGCCGTGACGCTGGACGGCGCCGCCGTCGAGCGTGCAGATACGGCGGTATTGCAGGTGTTGGTGGCGTTCTTTCAGGATGCACGTTCACAAAATATTACCGTGCAGTGGTCATCGGCATCGGAGGCGCTGACCCGCTCAGCAGAGCTTCTGGGGATCACGGACATACTGGATTTAAAGACGAAGGCAGCCTGAGTCGGGTCGATGACCCACAGGCCACCGAAATAACAGGCAGGCGCAGGAGACAGGTAAATGGCAAATATTCTAGCGGTGGACGATTCCGCCTCAATGCGGCAGATGGTGGTATTTACCCTCAGGGGTGCAGGGCATAAGGTCACGGAAGCGGCAGACGGACAGGTGGCACTGGATCTGGCCAAGCGGCAGCGATTCGATCTGGTGCTGTCGGATGTCAATATGCCCCGCATGGATGGCATCACCCTGGCCCGTGAGCTGCGTGCCCTGCCGGCCTTCAAATTTACGCCGATCCTGATGCTGACCACCGAGGGTGGCATGGGCAAAAAGCAGGAAGGTAAGGCCGCCGGCGCGACGGGCTGGATTGTGAAGCCCTTTAATCCGGAGCAGTTGCTGGCGACGATCAAAAAGGTCGTGGGGTAGCCTCGATATTTCACAAAGACGGAGCCAGGAAACGGCCAATGGTTTGGCCTGTTATGTGAAATGAAGAAAGGAGAAGAAAAATGAGTTATTGGGTCTGGGATTCCTCTCTCTCGATAGGGATCGATGTTATTGATGGGCAGCATCGCCGCATTGTGGACTATATCAATGATCTGCACGAGGCTCATTCGGATCATGATCATGACAAGGTGACCCAGATTTTAATGGGCTTGGTCGATTACACCGTCACCCACTTTGCATTTGAGGAAGACCTGATGACCCAGGCGGGATATCCGCTTTCAGCGTCACATAAAAAGGTGCATGAGTCATTTATAGCGCACATCCAGAATTACAAAAAAGAGCATGAAAAAGGGCAGGATATTGCCAGAAAACTCATGTCGGAATTGCAGATATGGCTGACCAACCACATCAAGAATGAAGACCGGCACTATGTGCCCTATGCCAATGAAGTTCTGGGCAAGAAAAAGAGCTGGCTGAAAAAGGCACTGGGTAGTTTTTTTGGTGGAGGGAAATGAATAATTTAACAAAAATGATCGATCGGGCTTTCTCTGCGCATCTTATGAAATACGGAAACTAGCACATGTCCATTGATATGGAACAATTCAAGGCCACCTTCATCGAGGAAAGTCTTGAGGGGCTGGACATTATGGAATCGGTGCTGCTGGAAATGCAGCCCGGCGAGGCCGACGCCGAGGAAGTCGATAACATCTTCCGCGCCGCGCATTCCATCAAGGGTGGCAGCGCCACCTTTGGCTTCAGCGATATCAGTAACTTCACCCATGTCGTCGAAACCCTGCTGGACCAGATTCGTGCCGGTGAGCGCGAGGTCACCCAGGAGGCTATCAACCTTTTTCTCAGTTCCGTGGATTGCATCCGTGACATGCTGGCCGGGGCGCAGGAAGGCTTCGATATCAATCTTGAGCAGGTCGCCGAGGTCAAGGCAGGGCTGGATCGCATGTTGGGTTCGGCGCTGGAAACGGCCGTACCGGCCGGGGCCGAGCCGGAGGATCAGGACGACACGCCAGCGGTCACTGGCTGGAAAATCATCTTCAAACCCTTTCCCGACATGCTGCGTTCCGGTAACGACGTGGTGCGTCTGTTCCGCGAACTGGCCGGCATGGGCGAGATGGAGGCGGTGGTAGACCTGGAAGGCCTGCCTGCATTGGTGGACATGGAGCCAGAAGAGGCCTGCCTGAGTTGGGAGGTCACCCTGTTTGGTAATGTCGGTCGTGAACAGATCGACGAAGTGTTCGAATGGGTGGACGGTGATTGCGAACTAAGCATTACACCACTCGGTGGCGATGAGACATCAGCGGTGGACACACCGGCGGAGGGTGTGCCGGAAGCGGCCAATCCCGCGCCAGTGCAGGCTGCGCCAGTGGCACAAGAACGCCGCAGCAGCAATGACCGTCGGCAGGGTGATCGGCGCAAGAGCCGTGGCTCTTCCGAGAACTCCTCCATCCGTGTCGGCATCGACAAGGTGGATGCATTGATCAATCTGGTGGGCGAGCTGGTGATCACCCAATCCATGTTGGGCCAGCTGGGTGAAGACTTCAGCATGGACAAGGTGGAGCGGCTCAAAGACGGCCTGGCAGAGCTCGAACGCAATACGCGTGAGCTGCAGGAAAACGTCATGAGTATCCGCATGCTGCCCATCAGTTTCGCCTTCAACCGCTTCCCGCGCATGGTGCACGACCTGTGCGGAAAGCTGGAGAAAAAAATCGAATTAAAAATGTCCGGTGAGCAGACCGAGCTGGACAAGACGGTGATGGAAAAGATCGGCGACCCGCTGGTGCATCTGGTGCGCAACGCCGTCGATCACGGTATTGAAATCCCCGAGGTACGTCTCAAGGCCGGCAAGTCTGAGACCGGTACGGTACATCTCAATGCCTATCATCAGGGCGGCAACATCCTCATCGAGATAAGCGACGACGGCGCCGGTCTCAATCGTGAACGCATTCTCGCCAAGGCTGTTGAACGTGGCCTTACCAATAGCGGCGACAATCTCAGCGATGCCGAGATATTCGACTTCCTGTTTCAGCCCGGTTTTTCCACCGCCGATGTGGTCAGTGACGTCTCTGGACGCGGCGTGGGTATGGACGTGGTGAAGCGCAACATCACCGCACTGGGCGGTGCTATCGACGTGGAATCACGTCCGGGCAATGGCTCCACGTTTACCATTCGCCTGCCGCTGACGCTGGCCATTCTTGACGGACAACTGGTGCGGGTGGGCGAACAGACCTTCATTATTCCTCTGGTCTCCATCATCGAATCCCTACAGGTGGAGCCGTCGCGGGTCAATGCCATTGCCGGCAGCGCCGAGCTGTACAAGCTGCGTGACGATTACCTGCCTGTCATCCGTCTTTACGATGCCTTCGGCCTGAAGCCGGACAGCACGAACCTGGAAGACGGCCTGCTGGTGGTGGTGGAGGGGCATGGCCAGCAGGCTGGGCTGCTGGTGGATGACCTTCTGGCCCAACAGCAAGTAGTGATTAAAAGTCTGGAAACCAATTTCAGGAAGGTGGGGGGTATTTCCGGTGCCACCATCCTCGGTGACGGCACGGTGGCACTGATTGTCGATATCGGCGGTATTATCGAATTGTCGCGGAACGGCAGCAAGCGCGCGAATAGTGCGGCTGCTTAATATGATTATTCTCGGGAGTTGCAGATGGACGTAGCAGAACAAATCGCCAGCGGGCTGGCCGGTACCGGCGAAGTCGATGGCAGCCAGTTTCTTACCTTTTTCCTTGCCGGCGAGGAATACGGCGTGGATATCCTGCGGGTGCAGGAGATCAAGGGCTGGAATGCGGTAACGCCGATTCCCAACACCCCGGACTATATCCGCGGCGTGATCAACCTGCGTGGCACCATCGTGCCCATCGTCGACCTGCGCCGCCGCTTCGGTCTGGAGCCGATGGAGTATGGTCCCATGACCGTGGTCATCGTGCTCAAGGTGATGCGTGAGGACAAGGGCCGGGTGATGGGCATTGTGGTGGATGCGGTGTCCGACGTCTACAACGTACAGGATGAGTCCCTCAAGCCGGCACCGGATTTTGGCAGCGTGGTCAACGTGGATTTCGTGCAGGGATTGGCCACGGTGGACGAGACCATGGTGATCATTCTTGACATCGACCACTTGCTCAATAGCGGTGAGCTGGCGGTGATGGACAGCGCCATCGAACACGAATGATGTGGACGCCAGAGTGATCGCCATCATGAACCAGAAGGGTGGGGTGGGTAAGACCACCACCGCCGTCAATCTTGCTCACGCCCTGGCGTTGAGCAAGCTGCGGGTGCTGGCGCTGGATCTCGATCCCCAGGCCCACCTCACCACTGCCCTGGGTGTCGATGCGGCAACACCGGGCATGGATGCGGTGCTGCTTGAGGGTGCGTCCCTGCTTGATTACCGGCTGAATACACGTGACGGGCTCGATTTGGTGCCGGCCGGTCGCAGTCTGGTGAATGTTGAACATCTCAGCGAAGGTGGCAAGGCACGCGGCATGCATCTGCGTGCAGCCCTCGATGCCTGCGATGAAAGCTACGATGCGGTGATTATCGATTGCCCGCCATCGGCTGGCCTGCTGGGCATGAATGCCCTGTTCGCCGCTTCTGAATTGCTGATCCCCGTCTCCAGCGACTATCTGGCCCTGCATAGCCTGTCGCGCTTTATGGAGACCCTGAACTTTGTCGAAGAGACCCTGCGCCGGCCATTGCCGCGCCGGGTGGTGATGACCCGCTATCACGCCCAGCGACGTCTGGCGCGCGAGGTGCGTGAGCGGCTTGCAGAACACTTTCAGGACCGGCTGCTGGATACCGCCATCCGTGAAAATGTGGCGCTGGCCGAATGCCCCAGTTTTGGTGAAACCATTTTTGAATATCAGAACAGCAGTCACGGCGCCGAGGATTACCGCCGGCTGGCAAAGGAAATGGTGACCTTACAATGGCACTGATATCTGAAACAACCTTGCAGTTGATTATCAGTATTTTCGCCAGCTCCTGCTGGAACGGATAGCCAGCTTGTTTGCCACGGAGTCACAGAGGATACGGAGTTGGAAAAATAATGAGTAAGATGCCAGATCATTTTCCCATCGGGTACAGGAGAAATACCGGTACTTGGCCGGCAAGATTTTTCTCCGTGTCCTCTGTGACTCCGTGGAAAAAAATAAGCCGTATGCAGGATAACCTGGAGTAGATGTCCGATGGCAACACGTAAGAAATCACCCATGGGGGCCGACCCACTGGCCTGGATGAAGCAGGAAGAGACGCCCCTGGTGGCCGTCAATGCCGGCACGTCTCAGACCAAACCAAAGCCCCGTAGCCGCGGCCAGCGGCGTGATGGCCTGGAGGCTGCCCTGCTGGAAGAGACCTTTGCCGCCCTGGCGCCGCAAGGCGAAGCTTTGGTAGCGCGGTTCTACGAAGAATTATTCGCGCGCTTCCCCGAGGTGCGACCCATGTTCGCCAATACTGATCCGGCGCAACAGCAGAAAAAACTGCTGGCGGCCCTACAGTTGGTGGTCAACAGCCTGCGGCGCCCGGCCCAGTTGCGCAAGGCCTTGCTGAGCCTGGGCGTGAAGCATCATGCCTACGGGGCGAAAGAGGAACACTACACGGCGGTGGCGGAGACGCTGCTCGACGTAATGGAAGAATTTGCCGGTGATCTGTGGACCGATGAGGTCGCGAATGCCTGGCGTAATGCACTGAATACCGTGGCGGCTACCATGCTGTCGGCGGATGGAGTCCTGGAGGAGAAGACGATGGCAGCAAGCAAGAAAGAAATGGAATCGGTGATGGGCAGCAGTGAGGCCCTCAACAGCCTGGAGGCGATGTACTCGATTCTCGAGCATTCGCCCATCAATATTATGATTGCCGATGCCGACGAGAATATTATTTTCGTCAATAAGCAGGCGCGCGATACGCTCACCTCGGTAGAGGATGAGCTGGCCCAATATCTGCCGGGCTTTAGTGTCGACTCGGTAGTGGGCGGCAGTATCCATCGCTACCACAAGGATCCCGAGGTCATCAAACGCATCCTTCACGCCATGGGTCCGGACGATGTGCGCCACGGTGAGATTACCCCCGGCCGCTTCATCTTTGAACACCAGACCCGGCCCCTCACCGATGCCGCCGGCCGTCATCTCGGCTATGCCGTACAGTGGAAGGACGTTACCGAGGAACGCATGGCGGCGCGTGAGGTGGAGCGGCTGCAGTCGGCCGTCGATGGTTCGCAGTCCAATCTCATGCTGTGCGATGAAGACCTCAATATTACCTACGTCAACCCGGCGGTGGTAAGAATGATGGCGGCGCGTCAGGATGTGCTGCGCGCACGCTTCCCCGGTTTCGATGCGCACAATCTGGTGGGCACAAATATCGACATATTTCACAAGAATCCCGCTCACCAGCGTGCCCTGCTGGGCGATCCCTCGCGCCTGCCGGCCAAGGCCGAAATCAAGGTGGCCGATCTGGAATTCGAGGTCAATGCCACGGCGGTACTCGATGGCAAGGGCCAGTACATGGGCAATATGGTGGAGTGGCGCGACATCACTGAGCAAAAGGCAGCCGAGCGCGCGCTGGCGGAATTAATCAAGGCCGCTACCCATGGTGATCTGCGCCAGCGTCTGGATGTGGATCGCTATCAGGGCTTTCTGCGCATGTTGTCCGAGGGCATTAACAGCATGCTGGATGCCATCGTTGAACCGATCAGTGACATCTCCAGCGTCATGACCCGCCTGGCCGAAGGGGACTTGACCGAAACGGCCAGCACGGAGTATCAGGGTGAATTTGCTGTGCTCAGCAAGTCGGTGAATGCCTCGGTCAGTAATTTGCAGGAGACCGTGGGCGGTATTCGCGTCGCCACCGAGAGTATCACCTCGGCGGCCAGCGAGATATCCCAGGGCAATACCGACCTCAGCCAGCGCACCGAGGAGCAGGCTTCTTCGCTGGAAGAGACCGCCTCCAGCATGGAGCAGCTGACCTCCACGGTGAAGCAGAATGCCGACAACGCCCGCCAGGCCAATCAGCTGGCCAACGGCGCCCGCGATCAGGCGGAGCAGGGCGGCGAGGTGGTGCAGAAGGCCGTCGACGCCATGGCCGAGATCAACAGTTCAAGCAAGAAGATTGCCGACATTATTGGCGTCATCGATGAAATCGCCTTCCAGACCAACCTGTTGGCGCTGAACGCGGCGGTAGAGGCCGCCCGGGCCGGTGAACAGGGTCGCGGTTTCGCAGTCGTGGCCTCCGAGGTACGCAATCTGGCCCAGCGCAGTGCATCAGCGGCAAAGGAAATCAAATCGCTGATCAGTGACAGTGTGGAAAAGGTCGGCGAGGGCAGTAAGCTGGTGGATCGCTCCGGCGAAACCCTCACTGAAATTGTTGGATCAGTAAAAAAGGTGAGTGACATCGTCGCCGAGATTGCCGCTGCCAGTCAGGAACAATCCATCGGCATCGAGCAGGTGAACAAGGCGATTACCCAGCTCGATGAAGTGACTCAGCAGAATGCCGCGTTGGTGGAAGAGGCTGCCGCAGCGGCTGAATCCCTCGATGATCAGGCACGTGATATGAGTCAGCGTATGGCCTTCTTTCGCATTGATGGCAGTGCCGTACAGCCCGCGGCCCCGGCGGCGCCACGTGTACAGCAGGCACAGGCCGTGAGCCCAGCGGCGCCCGCCCCGGCGGCGCGTCCCAGCACCCGCCCGGCTCCATCCCCGCGCCCAGTGGCGGATGGTGATGGTGAGTGGGAAGAGTTCTGAGACGCGGTGTAAAAAAAGGAGTCGTAGCTTATGTCTTACGCTGGTGTGGCACGCAAGGAAAGGGTTTCGAACGGTGAACGTGAATTTATCTTCACCGATGCCGATTTTGAATTCATCCGTCAACTGGTGGCGGAAAAAACCGGTATTGTGCTTAATGATGCCAAGCGAAATCTGGTCTATAGCCGGCTTAGCCGCCGGCTGCGGCAGCTGGGGCAGGAGCACTTCGTCGACTACTGCAATCTGTTGAAGGCGGGGGATGATGGTGAATTGGTGAACTTCACCAATGCTATTACCACCAATCTTACTTCGTTTTTTCGCGAAAACCATCACTTCGACTATTTGCGCGACACCCTGTTGCCGGAGCTGATGCAGAGCAAGGCAGATCGCCGTCTGCGTTGTTGGTCTGCGGGTTGTTCTACCGGCGAGGAGCCCTATTCCATTGCCATGGTGCTGCGCGAGACTTTGCCGGAAAAGGGCTGGGATGTCCGCCTGTTGGCCACTGATCTCGATTCCGACGTGGTGGCTAAGGCGCAGTGCGGAGTCTATACCCAAGAGCGGGTTAACGGCATTTCTCCCGAGCGCTTGCGGCGCTGGTTTTTGCGCGGCAAGGCGGACAATGAGGGCATGGTGCAGGTACGTCCTCCGTTACGTGAGTTGATCGCCTTTCGCCAATTGAATTTGATGCAGGAGTGGCCCATCAGCGGACCGCTGGATTTCATCTTCTGTCGCAATGTGGTGATCTATTTCGACAAGCCGACGCAGAAGGTGTTGTTTGACCGCTATGCCGAGCTGCTACCGGTGGGCGGGCATCTGTTCATCGGCCACTCGGAATCCCTGTTCAAGGTCAGCGATCGCTTCAAACTGATTGGCAAGACGATCTACCGCAAAGTCTATTGAGAGGGATGTCATGGCCCTGCTAAAAGAAAAATCACCCAGTGGACTGCCGCCGGCCCTCGAAGGTTTCGAGGGTATCAAACGCTACTGGGACAAGACGAATGATAAATATGCCGCCAAAATCCTGCCCGGCGAGGTCTATGTGACCACCGAGGATGAGGTAGTCACCACGGTGCTGGGTTCCTGTGTTTCAGCCTGTGTGCGTGACCCTATTTTCAAGGTCGGTGGCATGAATCACTTTATGCTGCCGTTGTCCTCTGGTAGTGGCAGCTGGGACTCGGATGGAGGCCTTTCCACCCGCTATGGCAATTACGCCATGGAATTACTGATTAACGAGATCCTCAAGCACGGCGGTTCGCGTAAGAATCTGGAAGTGAAAATCTTCGGTGGTGGCAAGGTGCTGAGCAAAACCATGAGCAGTAATGTGGGGGAGCGAAATATTCATTTCGTCGAAGAATATCTGCGTCTCGAAGGATTGAAGCTGGAGGCCAAAGACGTGGGTGATATCTATCCCCGCAAGGTGTTGTTTCATCCTTATACCGGGCTGGTACGGGTGAAGAAGTTGCGCAACATGCACAACCGCACCGTGGCCGAGCGCGAAACGGCTTACATGAAACAGATTGACCAGCAGCCGGTTAGTGGTGAGATCGATCTGTTTTAAGAAATTATTAAGGCCCTCAAGTGACAATGGCGGTCCGGTAATGTTTGGTAACACCTGTCTCAGCAGCACATTAGATTGAGAGCCCTGTATCCGATGTAAGTTACTCGACAGATACGCTGTCAGGTTTAACAGATTCCAGCGGCCAATTTGAGTATAAAGCTGGAATTGGTGATTTTGACACAGAGCAGCCAGTCATGAATTGATCATCGGCTCCTCACTATCGGAAAATTGAAGCAATGGACAGGAAAATCAAGGTACTGATCGTCGATGATTCGGCGTTGGTGCGGCAGGTGTTGACCGAGATGCTGAATTCTGCACCGGATATCGAGGTCGTTGGTACCGCACAAGATCCCTTTGTGGCGCGCGAGCGTATCAAGTCGCTGAAGCCGGATGTACTGACCCTGGATGTGGAGATGCCACGCATGGACGGCGTGACCTTCCTGCGTAATCTTATGCGGCTGCGCCCCATGCCGGTGGTGATGGTCTCGACCCTCACGGAGAAGGGCGCCGATATTACCTTTCAGGCGCTGGAGTTGGGTGCGGTGGATTTTGTCTCAAAGCCCAAGACAGATATTGCCCACACCCTGGACGATTATGCCGAAGAGATCATCACCAAGGTGCGCACGGCGGCCAGCGCCCGGGTGCAGGCCCTGACGAGCAGCCTGGCCCGTGCCGAAGATGTGTCGGAACGGCATACGGCGGATGCGGTGCTCGGCAAGGTGTCGGCAGTGCGTCATTTCCGTACCACCGACCGTATTCTCGCCATTGGCGCCTCGACGGGCGGTACCGAGGCCATCAAGGAGGTGCTTATGCGCCTGCCGGCGGATACGCCGGGGACGGTGATCACACAACATATTCCAGAGGCCTTCAGTGCCCCCTTTGCCAAACGTATGAACGGTATTTCGGCGATGACGGTTTGTGAGGCCGAAGATGGGCAGCAGATTGTCACCGGTCACGCCTATATCGCACCCGGCAGCCAGCACCTGTTGGTGGAGCGGGACGGCGCACGATATATCTGTCGTCTCAACGATGGCCCGCCGGTCAACCGGCACAAACCGTCTGTGGATGTCCTGTTCCGCTCGGTGGCGCAGAATGTGGGTTCGAACGCCATTTCCGTGCTGCTGACGGGCATGGGTGACGATGGTGCGCGGGGCATGCAGGAAATGAAAGAGGCCGGCGCACCGACCATCGCCCAGGATGAGAAAAGCAGTGTGGTGTGGGGTATGCCGGGCGAGGCGGTAAAGTTGGGCTGCGTGGACAGTGTGCTTTCCCTGACCAAGATTCCGGGGCATATCCTGCAGCGGTTGAAGGGCTGACAGATTGCCAAAAATGGCGGTGGCCTTTCCAACCTCTCCGGGTTGGACTCCCCGCTGCTCGCCTCAAGCGACGACTGTTGATGCCGGGTAATAATGTCGGGATAGCAGTGATTATGATGGTATCATTAACGATAGATGCGTTTTAAAAAACAGTCGGCTGCCGACTACAATCAGCGATAAGTATGGGCAGCGAAAGGCATGGGCGGTCGCCCGTTGGCGAGCTGTGATGAGCTAGGAGACAAGCGGTATGGGTATTACGACACATCTTTCCGAAGAAGGCGATCAGCTGGACATCGTCATCACTGGCCGCTTTGATTTTAGTCTGCATGCGGAGTTTCGTGATGCCTACCGGAATATGCCAGCCGATACCAAGTTCATTATCGATCTAAGCCAGACCACCTTTATGGACAGCTCGGCCATGGGCATGTTGCTGCTGCTGCGCGAGTTTGCCGGTGAGGCATCCGCCGATATTTGCCTGTTGAACTGCAGCCCGGAAGTGCGCAAAGTGCTGTCTATTTCCAACCTGGACAAGATGTTTACCCTGACCTGACCGGCCTGATCCTTCTCTTTTCTTCGGCAGGGAACACGGGTTTCTCACAGAGACGCAGAGCCCGCGAAGAAAGGCCTGTTTTTTTTGATGTTTTCCTTTCCTCTGCGCACCCTGCGTCTTGACGAGAGTAAACCGATCATTCAGGCGAGCCCGCCCCTCGCTCCGCCGGCAACGACATCTTTCCCGTCAGGCTTTGCAGAAAGGCCACGATATCCCGCACCTCCCCGTCTGATAATTCCTTGCCAAGCTGGGTCTTTGCCATGACCCGCACGGCCTCATCCAGCATCTTGACCCGACCGTTGTGAAAATAGGGCGCGGTCACGGCAATATTGCGCAGCATCGGCACCCGCCACATATATTTTTCCCACAGATTGCCTGTTGCCTCGAAGCGCCCCAGATCATCTGCCAGCCCGTACTGCTTGTCGTAGCGGCTGCCGAGATAATTGGGGAACAGCTCATAGAAGCCGTCGCCGTGACCCATGGCTGGACCGGGCGCCGGGCCGGCGAAGTTCACGCCGAAGTGACAGGATGCACAGCCGCTGTCGTTGAACAGGCGCATGCCGCGTTTGGCTTGCTCAGAAACGGCATCCTCATCGCCGCGAATGTACCGGTCGAAGGGACTATCGGGGGTTAGCAGGCTGCGTTCGAAGCTGGCCAGGGCGCGGGCGACATTGTCGGCAGACACCGCATCCTCGCCGGGGAAGTCGACCTCGAAGGCCTGTCGATAATCCTCTGTATCCATCAGCCGCTGCACCATGGCGCCGATATGGGTGTTGTCTGAAATCACCGGGTCGCGCAGGTGATCCAGGGTCTGCTCCTCCAGGCTGCGGCTGCGGCCATCCCAATACAATACGGTCTGAAAACCAATATTCCACAGCGTTGGCGTTGAGCGGTAGGTGTACCGCCCGCGCTGTCCCTGGGAGACGGTCTTCCCATCCACCCCGCCCGTCGACAGCTTGTGACAGCTGTTGCAGGACAGCGTGCTGTTCGTGCCCAGCAGGGCCGGGTCGAAGAACAGTTTTTTGCCCAGGCTGATTTTTTCTGCGCTGGCGGGGTTGTCCGCTGGTTGCTGCACGGCCTTCGGTAGTGGTTGAAAGTATTCAAAACCCCAGGCGGAAAGGGGCAGGCAGAGCCCAAGGGCCAAGGGCAGGCCCAGGGTGGGGAGGATTTGGGACATCTGATGAGCTCCTGATGGTGTTTCTTGGTTTTTTAGGGTTCATCGGTGAAGTCTTTTTCACCACAGAGGACACAGAGTTACACGGGGGAAAGAAAATATATTCATTGTCTCTGTGCATCTCTGTGTCCTCTGTGGTGAAGAGGTTCAGCGGTGCCCTTTTATTATCGTGGCGGCCCATGTCGGTGGGCCGAAGGGGCATTCTACCGTGGCCACTGCGGTCATTCCATGCGACTGACGGGTTTCCGGCTATATCGTTATCCGTGGCCAGTCAAAAAACGGTCATTTCCCGAAGCTGTATTTATAACTCATTGAAAATATTGAGGTGATCTTGTCGTGGTCGAGTGGCATAGCATTTGCAGTGAGGCAGGCATAGACGTCTATTTAGCACTGAAGCTGTACTGAAATTGAGGAATCCAAGCCATGGCAGATGACGACAAGGACCAGGAAAAGCCCAAGGGCTCGATGGTGACCAAAATTCTTCTCTTCGGCGTGCTGCCGCTGATGACCGCCATCGTACTGGTCGTGGGTGGTCTATTTATTGCTGGTGTGCTGCCCGGCGGTAGCGGCGGTGATCATGCCGTGGTGGAGGAGGGGCATGACGGTGGTAGTGAGGAGGATGCGGGTGACTCAACGGCGGATATGCCTGCGGTGTACATCCCCATCGATCCCGCCTTTGTGGTCAATTTCGCCAGCCAGGGGCGTGCGCGCTTTTTGCAAATTACCGTGGAGGTGATGGCGCGCGATCCCAAGGTGCCGGAGCATATCGAGCAACATCTGCCGGTGATTCGCAACAACCTGATGTTGTTGTTCAGCAGCCAGACCTACGACAGCGTTAGCACGCTGGAAGGCAAAGAGGCCTTGCGTGAGGAGGCGCTGTCCGTGATTCAGGAAATCCTGCAAGAAGAGACCGGCGACCCCGGTGTGGAAGCGGTGTACTTCACCAGCTTTGTGATGCAGTAGCCGACGGGATTTGACGACATGGCCGTAAATGACCTTCTTTCCCAGGACGAAATTGATGCCCTGCTGCACGGTGTCTCCAGTAGCGATATCGATACCGATGCCGAGGATGATCTTGCCGATGGAGAGGCCCGTGAATACGACTTTACCACCCAGGATCGCATCGTCCGCGGGCGCATGCCGACCCTGGAGATGGTCAATGAGCGTTATGCGCGCCTGTTCCGTATCAGCCTGTTCAATCTGTTGCGCCGCAGTGCGGAGATCTCCGTCGGCGGTGTGCAGATGCTGAAGTTTTCCGAATACGTGCACAGCCTGTTTGTACCCACCAGTCTCAATATGGTGCGTATCAAACCGTTGCGGGGAACCGCGCTGTTCGTGCTCGATCCCAAGCTGGTGTTCATGGTAGTGGACAATTATTTTGGCGGCGACGGCAGTTTTCACACCAAGATCGAGGGCCGCGAGTTCACCCCTACCGAGCGGCGCGTGATCCAGATTATTCTCGATCAGGTCTTTGTCGATCTGAAAGAGGCCTGGTCGCCGGTGATGGGTCTGGATTTTGAATTCATCAATGCGGAAGTAAATCCCCAGTTTGCCAACATCGTCAGCCCCAGCGAAGTGGTGGTGGTGACTACCTTTCATGTGGAGATCGAGGGTGGTGGCGGCGACTTTCACATCACAATGCCCTATTCCATGTTAGAACCGATGCGCGAGATTCTCGATGCCGGTGTGCAGAGTGATCGTGATGATGCCGATGGTCGCTGGGGCTTTGCCCTGCGCGAGGAGGTCAAAAGTGCGGAAGTGCATCTTTCCTGCACCTTGAGCGAAGTGGAAATGAATCTGCGTGACGTGATGGAGATGAAGGCTGGTGATGTGATCCCGGTGGATATTCCGGAGCTGGTGACGGTGAGCGCCGAAGGGGTTCCCGTATTCCGTGGCAAGTATGGAATATCCAATGGTAATGAGGCCGTCAAGGTTATTGAGCAGGTTACCCTGCCATCCAACCCTGAGGCACAGCTGGCCCTGGAGGGAAAATCAGGCAGTGAACCTCTTCAGTTGCCTGAACCGGCCACGGCAGCGAACAATCAACAGAATGTATAGCAGAATGTATAGGTAAGCACATGAACGATACGACGGATACAGAAGACAGCGGTGCTGGCGATGACTGGGCTGCCGCCATGGCGGAGCAGACCAGTGTCGAAGGAGAGGCCTCGAGTGAGGCCGCTTCGACGGAGGCCGACTGGGGAGATGCGTTGGCCGAGCAGGCCAGTGCCGAGGCAGGCGCTGCCGACAAGGTCGAGCAGGCGCCGATGGAGAACCTGCAGGCGGAAGAAAATGGCGAAACCCTGGAAGATGTCAGCCTTGATGTGATTCTGGACATTCCCGTCAATATCAGTTTGCAGATTGGCTCAGCAAAAATCAGTATCCGTAATTTGCTGAAACTGAATCAGGGCTCGGTGGTGGAACTGGAACGTTTGGCGGGTGAGCCGCTGGATGTAATGGTCAATGGAACGCTCATTGCGCACGGTGAAGTGGTGGTGGTGAACGAGAAGTACGGTATTCGCCTCACCGATGTCATCAGTGCACAGGAACGCATGAAGAAGCTGAAATGATGAATATGGGCACCTCTAATATTTGCTTGTGGTCTCTGCGCAACCTGCCAAGGGCTGTCGCAAGGCGGCTTGTGCAGCGGAAGGCTGGTTGTCCTTTCCAAGCAAGCCAACGCGGCGACAGCCGTTGGCAGGCCGCGCCCTCCGGGGCCTACAGGCGGCTCCGCCCTCAGCGTTGCAACTTTTTGGAAGGACAACCAGCCTGCCGGCAAAGTTGCGCCTTGATGGCGGAGCCGCCTGTAGGCCAGAGGCCGCAAGCAATTATTAGAGGTGCCCACATGCTCCTGAGCCAGACTTTCACCATCCTCGTCGGCCTGACTGCCGGCACGGTGCGGGCCGCCGAGGAAAAGGCACCGGTCAGCAGCGTGCTGGCGGACAACAATGTCACCGCACACCTGCTGCAAACCACCCTGGGCCTGCTGGCGGTGCTGGCGGTGATCATCGTCATCGGCTGGGCGGTGAAGCGTTTCGGCAATCTGCGTGGTGGTGTGCAGGGGCAGATGAAAATCGTCGGCGGCCTGTCGCTGGGTACGCGTGAGCGTGTGGTGCTGTTGCAAGTGGGTGGTCAACAGTTGGTGTTGGGTGTGGCGCCGGGACAAATTCGTACTCTGCATGTGCTGGATCGACCACTGACCACAGACGATAGCAATACCGAAACGCCGGCGGTGGATAAAACGGATGCACCCAGTTTCGCCATGCGCATGCAGTCTGCGCTGAAAAGCCGGGGATTAGGATAATGCAGCGTCGTTTGCCGTTTGCCATAGCCCTGTTGACATTGCTGTTCTCCGGTCTGGCACAGGCGGCCGAGCCCGGTTTGCAGATACTTTCCGTGACCACCGAAAAAGACGGCGGCCAGACTTACAGCGTGGGTCTGCAGATACTGGCGCTGATGACCGCCTTCAGCCTGCTGCCCGCGGCATTGATCATGCTGACTTCCTTTACCCGTATCATTATCGTGCTGGCCATTGTGCGTCAGGCGGTGGGCATGCCGCAGGCCCCGTCCGGACAGATTCTCATTGGTCTGGCGTTGTTTCTGACCTTCTTCGTCATGTCACCGGTATTCACCCAGGTCTACGACGATGCCGTGGTTCCCTATCTGGATGAAAAGATTGAGGCCAAGGCGGCCTTCGAGCGCGCCAGCCTGCCATTCAGGGAATTCATGCTGGCGCAGACGCGTGACAAGGATCTGTCCATGTTTGCCGATATCGCCGGCAGTGAGCCCATTGAAGATCATGCCGACGTGCCGTTTTCCCTGCTGATGCCATCATTCATTACCAGCGAACTAAAGACTGCTTATCAGATCGGCTTTCTGATTTTCATCCCTTTTCTGATTATCGATCTGGTGGTGGCGTCAGTGCTGATGGCCATGGGCATGATGATGTTGTCACCGATGATCATTTCGCTGCCCTTCAAGATCATGTTGTTCGTGCTGGTGGATGGCTGGGCGATGATTATGGGCACGCTGGCATCGAGTTTTTATGTCTAACTTCAGTTACCCCTTCCCGGGTGGCCGTGCGGTAAAGGGTAACTATTTACACCATGAAGAACATGGAGAGCATGAAGTGTTGAAAGGTAATAGTGAATTAACACATCGGGTCATTGGTGCTGCCATTGATGTTCATAAGGTGCTTGGCCCAGGCTTGTTGGAGGCCACCTATCAGCAATGCCTGGAACATGAATGCTCATTGAGGAAAATTTGTTTTCAACTTGAGTACCCACTACCGGTTGAAGACAAAGGTGCTCACCTTGATTGTGGCTATCGTATCAATTATTGATTGAAGACCCGATTGTATTGGCGCTGAAAAGCGTCGCAACGTTGCGGGGCCTCCATGAGGCACAATTGCTGACCTGTCTAAGGCTTGCAAAAAAACAACATGGCTTCCTGATTAATTTTACGGTGAAGTTGCTGAAGCAGGGCATCAAAAGCTTTGTCCTGTGAAACCTTTATGCGCTTCATGATCTTCATGGTGTAAGTAATTACGGTAAAGGAAAATCTCATGACCCCGGAAATGGTGCTGACCGTCGCTCAAAAGGCCCTTGAGGTTACCCTGTTGCTGACCGGAATTATTCTTCTGCCGGCACTGGCCGTGGGTCTGCTGGTGAGTATGTTCCAGGCGGCCACCCAGCTCAACGAGCAGACCCTGAGTTTTATTCCCAAGCTGGGCGTCACCTTCCTGACTCTGATGGCGGCGGGACCCTGGCTGCTGACCTTGCTGATGGATTTCACCCAGCGCCTGCTCAGTGAAATCCCGATGATCATCGGCTGAGTGACGCGTCCCCATGATGACCCTTACCAGTTCGGAAATCATGTCATGGGTCGGGGCCTTTCTCTGGCCGCTGTTTCGTATTGCTGCGCTGGTGACGGCAGCACCGATATTTGGCGCGCGCACGGTGCCCGTTCGTATCAAGCTGGTCTTCGCCCTGATGATCACCATCGTCGTGATGCCGGTTCTGCCTGCGCCGCCGGCGATTGACCCGCTCAGCGGGGAGGCCGTTCTGATCACCCTCAACCAGATTCTCATCGGTGCCGCCATGGGGCTGGCCCTGCAATTGATTTTCGCCATGTTTGTGCTTGGCGGACAGATCATCGCTTACCAAATGGGTCTGGGTTTTGCCACCATGGTGGATCCCACCTCCGGCACTACGGTGCCTGTGATCAGTCAATTTTATGTGATTACGCTGACCCTGATTTTCTTTGCCCTGGACGGCCATCTGGTGTTCATCGATGTGGTGGCGGAAAGTTTCAGAACCCTGCCCATCGGCATGAACGGACTTAGCCGCGACGGTATGTGGCAGCTCGCCGTCTGGGGCGGAAAGATGTATGCCGGTGCGGTACAGATTGCCCTGCCGGCGATCGCTGCCCTGTTATTGATCAATCTGACTTTTGGCGTCGTCACCCGCTCGGCGCCACAGTTCAATATTTTCTCGCTGGGCTTCCCTATCTCCATTCTGGCGGGTTTTTTCATCATGATCGCCACGCTGGATGTGATATCTGCGCAGGTGAAGAATCAGTTAACAATCATCTTTGAATTTATGCGCTGGTTGGCAGGCGGTTAGGGGCGGACGATGGCGCAAAACGATAACGGTCAGGAACGCTCGGAAGAGGCGACGGGAAAACGCAAACAGGAGGCTCGTGACAAGGGCCAGATTGCCCGCTCAAAGGAACTTACCACGGTAATCGTACTGTTGGTGAGCAGCGCCGGGTTTCTGTTTTTGGGCAAGGGCATGGTCACCGGCCTGGAAGAGATCCTGCGTGGCAATCTAAGTATTCATCGCGCCGATGTCTTTGATACCAGTGCCATGCTGAAGCTGTTTTCCCATTCGGTCATGGCTGGTATCAATGTGGTGATTCCGTTGATGGTGCTGCTGGTGATTGTGGCCCTGATCGCGCCCATGGCGTTGGGTGGCTGGGCGTTCAGTACCAAGCCGATCCAGCCCGATCTCAAGAAGATCGACCCTATCAAGGGCATGGGGCGGATCTTTTCCGCCAAGAGCCTGGTGGAGTTGCTGAAGTCGGTGGCCAAACTGGGACTGGTCGGAACGGTAGGCTATTGGTTGTTAGCCAGTAAGATGGATGACTTTTTGAGTTTTGGTTATGAGGATGTCAATTCGGGCATTGCCCATCTGGGCGATGAATTGATTTCAGTGGTGTTTTTCCTTAGCAGTGCGCTGATTTTGGTGGCGTTGCTGGATGTGCCCTTTCAGGTCTGGGATCACGCGCGCCAGCAGCGCATGACCAAGCAGGAAGTGAAGGATGAATTCAAGGAGACGGAAGGCAGCCCGGAGCTGAAGAACAAGATCCGCCAGACCCAGCAGGAGATCGCCCAACGCCGCATGATGGAAGAGGTGCCCAAGGCCGACGTGGTGATCACCAACCCGAGCCACTATTCGGTGGCGCTGAAATATAACCAGGAAAAGAGCGCTGCGCCCATCGTAGTTGCCCTGGGTGTCGATGAAGTGGCCGGTCATATCCGCCGCATCGCTGTCGCCAATGATGTACCCATCGTCTCTGCACCGCCACTGGCGCGCGCTATTTATCACAACACCGAATTGAACGAAGAAATTCCCGCCGGCCTGTTCCTGGCCGTGGCGCAGGTGCTGGCCTATGTGTTTCAGCTGCGTCACTACGACCTCAATGGCGGCATTGCCCCGGAATTCGATGCCGATATGCCTATCCCCGATGACCTGAAACGAGATGAGTAGTTATGGATGCAAGCCAACTGATCGAACGTGCTAAACGCCTGATAAGTGGTGGCCTCGGCGCGCCCCTGCTGGTGATGGTGATGCTGGCCATGATGGTGGTGCCATTGCCGCCCTTCATGCTGGACATCCTGTTTACCTTCAATATCTCCCTGGCACTGGTGATTCTGCTGGCCTCGGTGTACGTCAAGCGACCGCTGGAATTCGCCGTGTTTCCCACCGTGCTGCTGCTGGCCACCCTGCTGCGCCTGTCGCTGAATATCGCCTCGACGCGCGTGGTGCTGCTGGAAGGCCATACCGGCACCGATGCCGCCGGGCAGGTGATCAAGGCCTTTGGTGAATTCGTCGTCGGCGGCAACACGGCGGTGGGTATCGTCATCTTTATGATTCTGGTCATCATCAACTTCGTCGTGGTTACCAAGGGCGCCACGCGCGTGGCCGAGGTGAGCGCGCGCTTCACCCTCGATTCCATGCCCGGCAAGCAGATGGCCATCGATGCCGACCTCAACGCCGGCATCATTACTCAGGAGGAGGCCCGCGAGCGCCGCACCGAGGTCACCCAGGAAGCCGATTTTTACGGCTCCATGGACGGCGCCGGCAAGTTCGTGCGCGGCGATGCGGTGGCCGGCATCCTGATCCTGGTGATCACCATCATCGGTGGCCTGGCCGTGGGCATGCTGCAGCACGATATGAGCATCGGCGACGCCACCCACAACTACACCCTGCTGACCATCGGCGACGGCCTGGTGGCGCAGATTCCCGCCCTGCTGCTGTCCACCGCCGCCGGCCTGATGGTGACGCGCAATTCCGCCTCGCAGGACATGGGCAGCCAGGTGCTCAAGCAGCTGTTCGACAACCCCAAGGCACTGGCCGTGGCGGCCACCATCATTGGCACCATGGGCCTGATCCCCGGCATGCCCAACCTGGCCTTCCTCAGCCTGGCGGCCGTCGCCGGCGGCGCTGCCTGGTGGATTGCCAGACACAAGAAGGACGGCGAGGACAAGCCCGTGGCGGCGCCAGCGCCGGAGACCCTGCCGGAAAACAAGGAACTGAGCTGGGACGACGTGGAGCCGGTGGACATCATCGGCCTTGAGGTGGGCTATCGGCTGATCCCCATGGTCGATCGCAGCCAGGGCGGGCAGCTGATGGGCCGTATCAAGGGCGTGCGCAAGAAGCTGTCGCAGGAGCTGGGCTTCATGATCCCCTCGGTGCACATCCGTGACAACCTTGACCTGTCGCCCAATACCTACCGGCTGGCCCTGATGGGCGTGCCCGTCGGTGAGGCCGAGATCCACCCGGATCGCGACATGGCCATCAACCCCGGGCAGGTGTTCGGCACCCTCCCCGGTGGCATTGCCACCACTGATCCGGCCTTTGGTCTGGAGGCGGTGTGGATCGACCCCTCGCAGCGCGATCAGGCGCAGAGCCTGGGCTACACGGTGGTGGATGCCAGCACCGTGATCGCCACCCACCTCAGCCACATCCTGCAGGGCCATGCCGCCGAACTGTTAGGCCACGAGGAAGTGCAGCAGCTGCTCGACAAACTGGCCAAGTCGGCACCCAAACTTGTGGAGGATCTGGTGCCCAAGCTGCTGCCCCTGGGCGTGGTGCTGAAGGTGTTGCAGAACCTGCTGCAGGAGCGGATTCCCATCCGTGATATGCGCACCATCGCCGAAACCTTGGCGGAACACGCGCCAAACAGTCAAGACCCCGGCGTTCTCACGGCCGCTGTGCGCGTCGCCCTGAGCCGCTCAATCGTCCAGCAAATCAGTGGGATGGGGGCGGATCTGCCCGTTATGACCCTGGATCCAAGATTGGAACAGTTATTGCAACAGACCCTCGCAGGTGGCGCCGATCAAGCGGGCGGGCTCGAACCGGGACTGGCAGAGAACCTGCAACGCTCCCTGGCCGAGCAGGCCCAGCGCCAGGAAGCCGCAGGACACCCCGCGGTACTGCTGGTGTCAGCCGCCCTTCGGGGACTGCTGGCACGGTTTGTCAGACACAGCATTCCCAACATGCATGTGCTGGCGTTTAACGAGATACCGGACAACAAGCAGGTCAAGATTACCGCTACGGTGGGGGCTTGACGGCGCTGCAGCCAGACAGCTGCAACCAGACTGATGTATCGAGGTAGCGCGAATAAATGAAGATCAAACGCTTTTTTGCCAAAGACATGCGGACGGGGATCCGTCAGGTGCGCGAGGCCCTCGGCGCCGACGCGGTGATCCTCTCCAATCAGAAGGTGGTGGGTGGCATCGAGATCGTCGCTGCCATCGACTATGACGAGGCCCTGCTCGCCGCCGAAGAGTCGGCGACCCGCAACAGCCTGTTGGACACCGGCCCGGCGCAGGATGCTCCTGCCAGCGAGCTGCTGAGCGAGGATACCGTCAGCCTCAGCCGCCCGGCCGCCGCGCGTCAGGCCTATGTGCCTCCCGTCGAGGCGCCGCGTGATAGCGAGATCCCGCGCTCGGAAATGCCCGCCGAGCCGCCACCTCGTAAGGCCGCTGCCGCGCCACGTGCGCGTATGGAGCCGGCGGTGGAATGGTCGCAGGACCCGACCCTGCAACAGATGAAAAATGAACTCAAGGACCTGCGTGGTCTGCTGGAACAGCAGCTCTCCAGTCTTGCCTGGAGCGACCTGTCGCATCGCAATCCTCTGCAGGCCAAGCTGATCCGTTGTCTGCTGGAGCTGGGCCTGAGCCCGGCCCTGTGTCAGCAGGTGGCCGATGAGGTGGGCAGTGGCCACGACGACTTCGACAACGTCTGGCGTCATGCCCTGGCCTGGTTGGCCAGCCGTGTGCCACTGGATACCGCCGACAGCCTCGATGGGGGTGGCGTGGTGGCCCTGGTGGGCGCCACCGGTGTCGGCAAGACCACCACCATCGCCAAGCTGGCGGCGCGCTATGCCCTGCGCCACGGCCGTGAGAAGGTGGCGCTGATCACCACCGACGGCTATCGCATCGCCGCCCACGAGCAGCTGCGCACCTATGGCCGAATTCTTAATATTCCGGTGCGCATCGCCAATACCCGCGAAGAATTGAGCGAGGCGCTAAAGCTGCTCGCCGACAAGGAATTGATCCTCATCGATACCGCCGGCATGAGCCAGCGTGACGTGCGTCTGTCGGAACAGTTTTCGATGATTAGCGGCAGTGCACCGGTCATCCGCACTTACCTGGTGCTGTCCACCAATACCCACCGCGCCGGTCTGCGCGAGGTAGTGAATGCCTTCAAGGAGGTGCGCCTCGATGGTTGCATCCTCACCAAGATGGATGAGACCACCAGCCTCGGCGGTAGTATTTCCACGCTGATGGAGAACGACCTGCCGGTGGCGTATATGAGCGATGGCCAGCGGGTGCCGGAGGATATTCATATTGCCCGTGCCCACACCCTGGTCAACCGCGCAGTCCTGGTGGCGCAACAGACCAGTCAGGCCCTGGAACGGGAATCGCTTAATTTGGCCTTTAGCGGGATGGTGGCAAATGCTCATGGCTGAAACACACGATCAGGCGGCCGGCCTGCGCCGCATTGCCACACCCCGGCCAGTGCGCGTCATTACCGTTGCCAGCGGCAAGGGTGGGGTGGGCAAGACTAACGTAACGGTCAACTTGGGCCTGAGCCTTACCGCACAAGGCAAGGATGTGCTGTTACTGGATGCCGACCTGGGGCTGGCCAATGTGGACGTGATGCTGGGCCTGCACACCAACTACGATCTGTCTCACGTGTTGAAGGGCGAGCGCACCCTGGAAGAGGTTATTTGCACCGGACCACAGGGATTGCGCATCGTGCCGGCCTCCTCGGGCCTGCAGAACATGGCCGGGCTGAGCACCGCAGAACACGCCGGCATCATCAGCGCCTTCAGTGAACTGAGCGTGAGCCCGGATGTGCTGCTCATCGACACCGCCGCTGGTATCTCCGACAACGTGGTGACCTTCTCGCGCGCGGCACAGGAAGTAATCGTGGTGGTCTGCGACGAACCGGCCTCGATCACCGATGCCTATGCATTGATCAAGTTGCTCAACCGTGAATACGGCATCTACCGTTTCCGTGTACTCACCAACCGGGTGCAGAGCGTGCAGGACGGGCGGGCACTCTATAACAAAATTCTCAAGGTCACGGACCGTTATCTGGACGTGGCGCTGGATTTCATGGGCGTAGTTCCCGAAGACGAGTATCTGCGCAAGGCGGTGCAGAAACAGCGTGCGGTGGTGGACGCCTATCCCAGAAGCAAGTCGGCACTGGCATTCAAGAAGTTGGCCAGCAAAGCCGATAGTTGGCCCGTACCGGCATCCGCTGGCGGGCAACTCGAGTTTTTCGTTGAACGGTTGATTTTGGCCAGTCAGCAAAATTTAAGTCAGTAAACCCAAGCCAGTAACTTAAGCCAGCAAACAAGCCGGTAAAAAGAGAGGAGCGTCGTCATGAGTGGAGCGGCAATGTACGCGGAGGCACAGGCCTTCGAACAAAACATCAATGATGAGATTGCACAACATACGCCGCTGGTAAAGCGTATTGCCTACCACCTGATGTCGCGACTGCCGCCCAGCGTGCAGCAGGATGATCTGATACAGGCCGGCATGATCGGTCTGCTGGAATCGTTACGCAACTACGACGCCTCACAGGGCGCCAGCTTCCAGACCTACGCCCGTATTCGTATTCGTGGCGCCATGCTGGATGAGATTCGCAAGAATGATTGGGCGCCACGCTCCGTGCACCGCAAGGCGCGCATGGTGGCCGAGGTGGTCAAGGATATTGAAAACCGTACCGGCCGCGATGCCCGTGACCAGGAGATAGCCGAAGGTCTGGGCGTCACTCTGCCGGAATATCACCGTCTGCTGCAGGACGCCAGCGGCCACCGCGTGTTTAGCTACGACGAACTGAACGTGGAATCACACGGTGTACCCGAAGGCTTAACTCAGCGGCTGCCGGGGCCGCTAGAAGGACTGCAGTCGGCAGACTTCAAACGCAGCCTGGCCAATGCCATTGCCGGGCTACCGGAACGTGAACGCCTGGTGATGACCCTGTACTACGACGAGGAACTGAACCTGCGCGAGATCGGTTCCATCCTCGGTGTCAGTGAATCACGCATTTGCCAGATTCACAGCCAGGCCGTGATTCGTCTGCAGTCACGCATGAATCACTGGACCGCCAGTGAAGACTAAGACGCAAAACAGGTATCAACCAGTGAACCAGAAAGAGCGGAGGACCCCTTGGACAAGAACATGAAAATCCTCATTGTGGATGACTTCTCCACGATGCGGCGGATCATCAAGAATCTACTTCGTGATCTGGGTTTTTCCAACACCCAGGAGGCCGATGATGGCCTGACGGCATTGCCGATGCTGAAAGTCGGTAACTTCGATTTTCTCGTTACCGACTGGAACATGCCCGGCATGCAGGGTATCGACCTGTTGAAGGAAGTCAGGGCCGACACCGAGCTGGCCGGGCTGCCGGTGCTGATGGTGACGGCGGAGCAGAAACGCGAGCAGATCATCGAGGCGGCCCAGGCGGGTGTCAATGGCTATATTGTCAAACCCTTCACGGCGCAGACGCTGAAAGAAAAGATCGACAAGATTTTCGAGCGCGTTGATGGGGGGGGCTAAGGTATGTCAACGGAAACAATTGCAGTCAATGCCGATGTCAGTGAAGACATCCTTGCCCATGCCGAGGCGCTGGTGCGTGAGATGCAGGCCGGTAATGAGGCGCAGGTCACGAATCTGCTGAGCCTCATCAACACCGCACGCGAAGAGGGTATCTACCACGAAGTCGGCAAGATGACCCGCCAACTGCACGATTCACTGAATTCCTTTACCCGGGAAACCCGTCTCGATGAGCTGACTGAAGACGAGATTCCCGACGCACGTGCCCGCCTGCGGCACGTCATTACCCTGACACAGAAATCCGCCGACCGCTCCCTGAGTGCGGTGGAAAAAACCCTGCCCAAGTGTGACCAGTTGTCTGAGCGTATCACCAAGTTGGGAAGCAGTTGGCAGGACTTCAAGCACCGCGAGATGAGTGTCGACCAATTTCGTGAATTCAGTGTACAGCTGGAGACCTTTTTCAGCGAAGCCGAGCAGGACACTGTCGATATTCGCGGCGGCCTTAACGAGATCATGATGGCACAAGATTTTCAGGACCTCACGGGCCAGATCATCAGCCGTGTCATTGAGCTGGTGGAAGAGGTGGAAGGCAACCTGGTGGAGCTGGTGCGTATCACCGGCACAAAATTTTCAAGCACGGAAGAAAAGGATCCGGGCAAAGACAAAAGGCCCGATATTGAAGCCGCAGGCCCGGCAATCCCCGGGGTGGGGAAAAGTGATCTGGTGTCCGGCCAGGACGAAGTGGATGACTTGCTGTCGAGCCTGGGCTTCTGAGGAACGATCATGGCGTTTGATGACGACGAAGAACTGTTGCAGGACTTTCTGGTTGAGGCTGGAGAGATCCTCGAATTACTCAATGAGCAGCTGGTCGATCTTGAGCAGCGCCCCGATGACAAGGAATTGCTGAATGCCGTGTTCCGCGGTTTTCACACCATCAAGGGCGGCGCCAGTTTTCTCAGCCTCGATGGCATGGTTGGCCTCTGTCACCGTGCGGAAGATGTGTTTAATGCCCTGCGTAACGATGAGTTGAACGTCAATTCGCGGCTGATGGATATCATGCTACCGGTGTTGGATGTGTTGAACACACAGTTTGACACCCTGCGCGGCGGACAAGAACCGGAGCATGCCGATGCCAGCATGTTGCAGGATCTCGAAAACCTGCTCAAGGGCGATGCCGCAGCGCCAGTGGAAACCATCGCCGCCGATGCGGCGGACGATGCCTTTGAACAGATGGTTGAATCCGCCGATGTTCCCCCTCCGCCTGCGGCGGGTGACGGTGATGAAATCAGCGAGGAAGAATTTGAGGCCTTGCTGGACCAGCTGCATGGTGAGGGTAAGCACAGTGGTGTGCCGGGTGACAAACCTGCGGGTACTCCCGCAAACGCAGCACCTGCGGCAAAGGCGCCTGCGGCGACGCCGGCATCCACCGATGAAGAAATCAGCGAAGATGAGTTCGAGGCCCTACTGGATCAGCTGCATGGTGCGGGCAAGCCTGCGGGCCTGCCGCCGGTCGCCGAGGCGACACCAGCGAAGACGGCAAGCCAGCCCGCACCGGAGAGCAAGCCTGCAGAGGAAAGCAAGCCTGCAGAGGAAAGCAAGCCCGTAGAGGAAAGCAAGCCCACCGCGGAAAGCAAGTCTACGCCGAAGCCCAAAACCAAAGCGGCTGCCAAGGAATCCGCCGCGGCCGAGACCACGGTGCGTGTGGATACCAAGCGTCTCGATGACATCATGAATCTGGTGGGTGAGCTGGTGCTGGTGCGCAATCGCATGGCGACGCTGGAACTGACCACACAGAATGAAGAACTGACCAAAGTTGTCGGTAATCTGGATGTGGTGACGGCTGACCTGCAGTCGGCGGTAATGAAGACCCGCATGCAGCCGATCAAGAAGGTCTTTGGCCGTTTTCCGCGCGTGGTGCGGGATCTGGCGCGCAGCCTGAAAAAGGAAGTCGGCCTGGAGATGCAGGGCGAAGACACCGACCTGGACAAAAACCTGGTGGAGGCGCTGGCCGATCCCTTGGTGCATCTGGTGCGAAATGCCGTCGATCACGGTATTGAATCGCCGGAAGAACGCGTCAAGGCCGGCAAGCCGCGCGCCGGCTTGGTAGTTCTGAGCGCCGAACAGGAAGGTGACCATATCGCCCTGACGATTCAGGATGACGGCAAGGGCATGGACCCCGATGTGTTGCGAAAGGCGGCCGTGATCAAGGGCTTGATGGATGAAGAAGCCGCAGCCCGGCTGGAAGATCGTGATTGTTACAACCTGATCTTTGCCCCTGGTTTTTCCACCAAGGCGGAGATTTCCGATGTCTCCGGGCGTGGCGTGGGCATGGATGTGGTCAAGACCCGCATCGAACAGTTAAATGGTACCGGAGTGATCGATTCAGAGCTGGGTCGTGGCAGCATTATCAATATTCAGGTGCCGCTGACACTGGCCATCATGCCCACACTCATGGTTATGCTGGAGGATCAGATCTTCGCCCTGCCGCTGGCCAGTGTGAATGAAATTTTCCATCTTGATCTGACCCGCACCAATGTGGTCGACGGCCAGCTGGTGGTGGTGGTGCGCGACAAGGCCCTACCGCTGTTCTATTTGCGCCGCTGGCTGGTTGCCGGCGCCAGTTACGAAGACCTGCCGCAGGAAGGACATGTGGTGGTGGTCAGTATCGGCGCCCAGCGTGTCGGCTTTGTCGTCGATCAGCTAATCGGTCAGGAAGAAGTGGTCATCAAACCCCTCGGGGCCCTGCTGCACGGCATGAAGGGACTGGCCGGTGCGACGATTACCGGTGACGGGCGCATCTCGCTGATACTCGATATTCCGGGTTTGATGCAGAGCTACGCCCGCCGGATGTAGGCGGGCCATTATGTCCATCCGCGTCCTGGTGGTGGACGATTCGCGATTCTTTCGCCGCCGCGTCAGCGAAATGCTGGAATCAGATCCGCAGATCAAGGTGATCGGCAGTGCGGAGAACGGCGCACAGGCGGTGCAGATGGCCAAGCGTTTGCGGCCCGACATCATCACCATGGACGTGGAGATGCCGATTATGGATGGCATCACCGCGACGCGAAAAATCATGGCCAGTCGGCCCACGGCCATTCTGATGTTTTCCTCCCTGACCACTGAGGGCGCCCAGGCTGCACTGGATGCACTGGAGGCGGGCGCCATCGATTTTCTGCCGAAACGTTTTGAGGATATTTCGCGTGACCGCGATGAGGTGCGCAAGGTTCTGTGCGAGCGCATTCATGCGGTTGGACGTCGGCAGTTGTTGCGTCCACAGCTGAGGCCGCGGATATCGCAGCCCCCGGCGGCGATGCCAGGGACATCTCGGCAAGCGGCAACTGCATCGGCCTCGTCCGCGGTAAACCTGCCGCGTGGCAGGGTCAAGCTGGTCGCCATTGGCACCTCGACCGGTGGCCCGGTGGCATTACAAAAAGTGTTGTCGGAATTGTCAGCAGATTTCCCGGCACCAATCTTGCTAATTCAACATATGCCTGGGAGTTTCACCACGGCTTTCTCGCAGCGCCTTGACAGATCCTGTGCTATTCGTATCCGCGAGGCGGTAGATGGAGACCGGTTGGAGCCCGGACTGGCGCTGCTGGCGCCCGGGGGAAAACAAATGACGTTAGAAAACAGGGCAGGGCAGATGCGAATCAGAGTTACCGAACCCGAGCCGGGGCAGAATTACAAACCCAGTGTCGATGTGACTTTCAGTTCCATTGCCCGGCAGATGGCGGGGCAGGCACTCGCCGTGGTATTGACCGGCATGGGAGCTGACGGCCGTGAAGGCGCCAAGCTGATGAAGCAGGGTGGCTCGAGAATCTGGGCGCAGGATGAGGCAACGTCAGTGGTCTATGGTATGCCAGCGGCCGTTGTCGATGCCGGCATTACCGAGCAGGTTTTGCCACTGGAACAGATTGGCAGTGCGCTGGCGCGGATACAGTAACTATTTATGGATATCCTGACACTGCTCGGTTTGATCATTGGCTTTGGCGCCATTCTCGGTGGCCAGATCCTGGAAGGTGGGCATATCACCTCCCTGATCAACGGCCCGGCCATGTTGATCGTCATGGGCGGTACGATAGGTGCGGTGATGATCCAGTCGCCGCTGCGGGTGTTCATGAGTTCACTGAAAATGGCTCTGTGGGTCTTTGTCCCGCCCAAGCTGCAGGGTCAGGAGGCGATTGCCAAGATTCTCGAGTGGAGCAATATTGCCCGCAAGGAAGGTCTGCTGGGACTGGAGGACATTGCCGAAAATGAGGTCGACACCTTCGCCCAGAAAGGACTGCAACTGCTGGTCGATGGTAGTGAGCCCGAAGTGATCCGTCGGGTCATGGAAGTGGAACTGGATGCCAAGGAACACCTCGGCGTGCAGGCGGCCAAGGTGTTCGAGAGCATGGGTGGATACAGCCCGACCATCGGTATTATTGGTGCGGTTATGGGCCTGATTCATGTGATGCAGAACCTGGCCGACCCGTCCAAGCTGGGCAGTGGTATCGCCGTTGCCTTTGTCGCTACCATCTATGGCATTGGTTTGGCCAACCTGTTATTTCTGCCCATCGCCGGCAAGCTCAAGGCCTTGGTGCATGTCCAGTCGCAGATGCACGAAATGATGATCGAGGGCGTGATCTCTATTGCCGAGGGTGAGAACCCGCGCAATATCGAAAGTAAATTGCAGGGTTTCATTGATTAGGCGTAGGGGCCGCAGACCGTCATGGCGCGCAGAAAAAAACCGGAAGAACACGAAAATCATGAACGCTGGCTGGTATCTTATGCCGACTTCATTACTCTACTGTTCGCCTTTTTTGTCGTTATGTATTCCATCTCCGCGGTCAACGAAGGCAAGTATCGGGTATTGTCCGATTCTATTTCCGCCGCCTTCGACCCGAGTCGTGCCGGGTTGCCGATAAAGCTATCCAGCCCCCTGCGGCCACCGATATTGGAACGCGATATAATGTCCCGTGATACGAACCCTATCAGCCGCAACAATCCGTATCCCACTGCGCCATCCGGGCCGCAGCCCAGCGAAGAGGATCGCCTCAACCTGAGCAAGATATCGAGTCAGGTCGAACGCAGTCTTGCGCCACTGATCGATGAGGATCTGATCCGGGTGAAAAACAACGACCTGTGGGTGGAGATAGAAATTAAATCCAGTATCCTGTTCAAGAGTGGTAATGCGGGGCTGTCGCGGCAGGCACGTCCGGTGCTGCAAAAGATTGCCGGGATACTGGCGAAGTTTCCCAATTATATCCAGGTGGAAGGGTTTACTGATAATGTGCCCATTCGCACTCCGGTCTATCCATCTAACTGGGAGTTGTCGGCTGCGCGCGCCGCCAGTGTGGTGCACCTGTTTACCCAGTCCGGAATTCCTCCCAAACACCTGTCGGCAATCGGCTATGCTGAATATAAACCGATTGCCAGCAACGAGACCGCAGAGGGCCGGCAGAAGAATCGCCGTATCAATATCATCGTCCAGTCTGATGCCATTGCCCGCCGCACCAATCGCACCTAACAGCTGGAGGAATCACTGGCCGACAAGCGCAAGGCGGCCGCCGCAAGAAAATCTGAGCAGCAGAAAATGACTCAGGGCAGTGGTTTTACAGCACCGATAAATCTGCTGCCAGCCGCGCGTACCTCACCGATGGGCAGGGAGCAGTGATGAAAATCTGGGCAGTGGCCAACCAAAAGGGTGGTGTTGGCAAGACCACCACGGCAGTCAATCTGGGTGGCGTGCTGGCGCGTGAAGGGCATCGCACCCTGCTGCTGGACATGGATCCGCACGGCTCCATGTCGGCCTATTTCGGCCTCGATCCGGATGAGCAGGAAAGCAGTCTGTATCAGCTGTTTCAGTCCAATAAATCGGGCCAGGCACTCTCGCCCATGCGGGTCGTTTGTTCCACCGGCTTTGAAAACCTGGACATGATTCCCGCCTCAACGGCGATGGCGACACTGGATCGTCAACTGGGTGCGACCGACGGCATGGGGCTGGTGGTCGCCCAGGCCCTGCATGGGTTGGCCGATCGCTATGAGTTCGTGCTCATTGATTGCCCTCCACAGCTGGGTGTACTGATGATCAATGCCTTGGCGGCCTGTCAGCACCTGATCATTCCGGTGCAGACGGAATTTCTCGCCGTGAAGGGGCTGGAGCGTATGTTGCGCACCCTGGAGATGATTCAGCGCGCGCGCCATAAGGTGCCGGCCTATACCATTCTTCCCACCATGTACGACCCGCGCACCCGCGCCTCTACCGGCACCCTGCGCCTGCTGCGCGAGCGCTTTGCCGAACATCTCTGGCGTTCGGTGATTCCGGTTGACACCCTGTTCCGCGAGGCCAGCCGCCTGGGCATACCGCTGACCCTCAAGGCGCCAGGGGATCGCGGCTCGCGCGCCTATGCCGAGCTGATGCAGGATCTGCTGGCTGATGGTGCGCACAGCGAGGCCGGGCCGGGGGCAGCGCCGGTATCTGCGCTGCACTGATGGCCGGCAAGCGTCCGGATTCATCCTCCCTTGCAGATCCACAGGAGGCGCTGGGCTTTTATCTGGACTCCCTGCTGATGGATCTTCCTGCGGAGGTGCCGGAGGTTGACCCAGCCGAGGCCCCTACAGATGTCAGTGTGCCGCCTACGGAGCCATTAACACGCCCTTTTGCTGACTCTCCCCTTGAGCCTCAGCCCCCGATCGACCTCGCTTTATCGTCGGAAATGTCCGTGCAGCAGCCTGTGCCGACGGTGGTTCCCTCCCGTCCGTTTGCCGAGCCCGAGCGGACATTGCCGCTACTTGCCGGGCCGCCCCTGCTTCCCCGACTAATGGTGGACAGCCTCGACGTCGAGACGGTGGCAGAGAATGCGCGGGACAGACGACAGGCCGCAGCGCCGGTGGCGCCTGTACCGTTAGCGCCCACCCCGCCGGTCGAGGAAGCCACGGCACCCGAGCCAGACAGGGCACCCACCCGCCGCGTGGCCGCGAAAACACCGCCCGATGCCGCCGTTGATGTAGCGACGTCTGAAGCCCACCGCAGAACCGTGGTGAAGGTCGGGGCGAAGGCCGGGGTGCCAGCCTGGGTCGGAGATGATTTCCAGTGCCTGACCTTTATGGTGGCCGGTCTGACCCTGGCCGCGCCGCTGGATCGACTGCACGGCATTGTCGAGTGGCCGGGCGAACTCACCGAACTGCCGGGCTATGCCGACTGGTTCATGGGCCTGCTGCCCAACCGCGGGCAGAATGTGCGGGTCATCGACACGGCGCAGATCATCATGCCCGACGGCCGAGTCCCCGATGCCCGCCCGGTGCTGGAGCGGGTGAGCTACGTGGTGCTCATCGACGATGGCCGCTGGGGGCTGGCCGCCGATGCCATCGCCCAGATATTGACGCTGTCGCCTGCTGGCGTGCGCTGGCGCGGTGAGCGTGGCAAGCATCCCTGGCTGGCGGGGACCGCCGTGGAACAGATGTGCGCGGTGCTGGACATCGATAACCTCAACGAGCAGTTGGTGGAAGGATTCAAGCTCGACGAGTAACCCCGGCGGTGCGAAAAAATCTGGTACGGAACGTGCTTTTGATTACAGAGTGAGCGGAATATGACGATACATTGACAGATCACTCAGCTAACGACCTGGACCCTCGGGTTCAGGAACCAAATACAGGGTAGCGGTTAATGAACACATCAGTGAGTAGTGCCAATAGCGCCGGGGTCGAGCAGGAACTGCGTTGGGTCACCTTCCGGCTGGAAAATGAAAAGTATGGCATCAACGTCATGCAGGTGCAGGAAGTGCTGCGCGTGTCGGAGATCGCCCCCGTGCCGGGTGCGCCGGATTACGTGCTGGGTATTATCAACCTGCGCGGTAATGTGGTAACCGTCATCGACACCCGCAAGCGATTTGGCCTGATACCGAAAGAGATGGATGACTCCACACGCATCGTCATTATCGAGTCCGACGACCAGGTGGTGGGCATTCTCGTCGACAGTGTTGCCGAGGTGGTGGATCTGCGCGTTTCCGAGATGGAGGCGGCACCCAATGTCGGCACCGAAGAGAGTGCCAAGTTCATCCAGGGTGTAGCCAGTCACGACAATGAACTGGTGATTCTGGTGGATCTCAACCGACTGCTCACCGACGAAGAGTGGGCCGAGATGATGCTCTGATCCGTTTTCGGGTTGAGTGCAGGAGAGATTGAGCATGCTGAATGTATCGTTTGATGTATTTGCCATTGCCGGCCTGGTGACGGCCCTGGCCGCGCTGGTGTTTGCCTATTCGGCCAATAGCCGGTTGCGCGCCCGGCTGGGAAAACAGCAGGACTCTCTCAAAACCCTGCAGGCCGATGTGGCCGTCATGTGCTCCGGTGCGGTCAAGCTGGGTGAACACCTGGCGCAACAGGAACAGCGCCTGCAGACACTCGGCCGCCGTCAGGATAACCTGGAATCACATGAACCCTCCGGTGATAACTACCGTCATGCCGTTCGTCTGATGGGCAAGGGCGTCGAACTGGAAGAGGTGATGGAGGACTGCGGCCTGGCCCGCGGCGAAGCCGAATTGCTGGTGCTGGCGCAGAAGCTGGAGAAGGCGAGCTGATCGCTAAGTTCCTGTTTGCCACAGAGGCACAGAGTACACGGAGAAAATTATATTTTTCCTCTGCGTTCTCTGCGTCTCTGTGGCGAATCTTTTTACGAATGTGTTTCAACTTTCCGGCCGTTTCCCACTCAACAAATAAGCGAAGGCAATCACCTCTGCCACTGCCAGATATAACTCCGGGGGAATCTCAGTGCCCAGATCGAGATGCGACAGCAGTTCGGTAAGGGCGGCATTTTCCTGTAGTGGAATGCCGTGTTCCTTCGCCAGCGCGATGATCTGCTCGGCGACCTCGCCACTGCCCTTGGCGGTGACCGTCGGTGCATTGTCACCGTCATAGTGCAGGGCCACGGCGGTGGTGGGTGTGTGTTCTTCGCTCATGCTTTCTCGTCCAGCAGCACATAGGGCAGGGCGGGCCTTTCATCCGTCGTCCGTGGGCTGCCGTGGCGGGCGCTAAGGTTGCCGACGCGCAGCCCGGCGGCCTGCAGGCGTTGCTGCAGTTCGCCCAGGTGTTGCTCGAACAGCTCGGCGGTGCGGTCATCCCCGGCCCAGAAAGTAGCGCTGACCACGCCGCCAGTGAGCGTGACACGGATGTGTATTTCACCGAGGCCGTCCAGCTCGATGGCGAGGGTGATACTCCACAGACTGTCCGATCCCCTGTCTTTCCCACCGCGTTCCTCATCGATGCGGATCTGCAGCAGGTCGAGCTGGTCGCCGTGGCGCAGGGGCAGGTCGAGCAGCCAGCTGCGTCGGCCGTCGTCTTCAGTGTTGGCAGCGAGCTGGCTGAGCTGGATGCGGGCCAGGCTACCGTCTACCTGACGCAGTAATTCCTGTAACTGCTGCGGCAGGCTCAGGTTGAGCAGCGATGCGGCGCTGGCCGGCAGGCGTGGCTGGGCGAAGGGCTGGCTGTTGGGCAGGGGTGGCGGCACATCGGCAGGATGTTTCTGTGCGCCGTGGGTCGATGGAGCGGTGGTGCTGGCTGGTATGCGCAGCCCCAGCAACAACGACAGCAGGCCCAGCAGTCCGCCCTTGAGGTCACCGCCCAGCTGTTGCGCCGTCTGTGCGAAGGATTGGCTCGTGCGCAGGGCCTCGGCCAGTCGTGCCTCGAGAAAGATACCGGAATTGGCCAACGCCTGTTGCAAACCGTCAGCCCGGCCTGCACTGTCCTGCCGGGGCAGTTGGTCGAGAATCTGCCGCACCTGTTGCAATACCTGCGCGGGCAGTTTGCTGTCGCGTGAATCGTCGGTGCCGACGATGACCTGCAGCTGGGCCAGCAGCGATGACAGCGGCAACTGGCGTGGCAGGGCATCGCGCACCGCCTGCTGCGAGACAGAGGGCGTCGAGATATCCAGCACCCGCAGCGTGACGGACTGGCCGGGGCTGATCACCTGCAGCCTCAGGGCCTGTCCCGCTAGCACCGGCAATGGCGGCAGGTTGAGGGGCAAGAGCTTGCCGTCGATGCGCAGCACTGACGGCTCGCCCGGTGTTGGCTGGATGAAACGGGCCTGGAGTATCTGTCCCGCCTGCCAGGGCTGGGCGGGGGCGGGCAGGGTAAGGGTGGCCGGGCCCACGGGGTTGAGCCATTTTAGTGCGGCATCCACGGCGGGGCGGATGACCTCCAGGCGCAGTTGTTGCCCGGGGATGAGAGACTGGCCGTTGCGGGTTTGCAGCAACTGGCCATTGATCTCCAGCAGCGGCGGGCCGGCCTGCGGATTTTGTCTCACCGTGGCCTGCAGTGCCAGTCCGCTGTCCCAGCCCTGCACCATGGCGGTCGCCGACAGGGACGCCCGTGCGACCGAGCCGGTTGTTGCGGCTGCCGAAGGGGCGGCTGGCGATTGTGGGCCCTTAATTTGCATGGTGGATTCGGATTGTTAATAGACCGTTGATAGCCGTTACCGTGCAGAGGCTGGATTCGTGTTGATGGGACTTAGTATCATAGCCCGCTGGGGGAAAAAACAATGCAAACAAGACAATTGTGGTACACACGCCGGGGCAGCGAGGTTCGCGGCCCCTTTCCGGCCGGGCAGATTACCCGCTTTATTCTGCTGGGGCGCATTCGTGAATGCGATGAACTCAGTGCCGATCAGCAGACCTGGCAGCCGGTGTCTGAGGTGCCGGTGCTGATCCCGGAGGAAATGAAGGGCGACCTGCAAGACGCCGCGGCCTATGAGCGGCTGATGATCGCACGCATGCGCGAGGACGAGCGCACCGCGCGTGACCGCCGTGGCGAGGACGAAATCACCCCCGCGGGCGTGCCGCGTGACCGGCGCCGTTCCGATGACGACCGGCGGGCCTGGGAAGAGGCCGAAATGCTGCGCCACCGCGAGATCAAGACCGCGATTACCGAGGCGGCGAAGCACAGCAAGCAAAACTACTTCCTGCGCGGTGCGGTGGCGGCCCTGTTGCTGGCGGCGGTGGTCGGCAGTGCGCTCTATTTTCAGCCCTGGGAGGAGCATCACGCCTCGGACTGCAATGCCATTCCCCAGCCCTGGGTGAACTGGAGCAACTGCTTTATGGAAGGCGTGCAATTGGTGTCGATGGATCTGCGCGGTTCGCGGTTGCGCAACGCCAACCTCACCGGCGCCGATCTGCGCGGTTCACAGTTCACCGGCGCGGACCTGGCCTACGCCAACCTGTCGGTGACCAACCTGACTGACGTCGATCTGCAGCAGGCGACGCTGGTGGGCACCAATCTGCGCAAGAGTAACCTGAGTGGCGCCAATCTCACCGGTGCAAATATGCCCTATGCCATTCTGCAGAATGCCAATCTCAGTAACGTCCGCTTCGTCGATGCCGACCTTAGCAATGCCGACCTGCGCGGCGCGACGCTGGAAAACACCGACTTCACCGGCGCCAATCTCAGCCAGGCCCGCTGGCTGGACGGCCGCGTGTGCAAGCCGAATTCGCGGGGTAGCTGCGAGCATTGAGCTTGGTTGGTTTGCCACAGAGGCACGGAGTTCACGGAGGAAAGGAAATGGCCGTGATTGTGTGGGGTGGGTAAAGGAAGAGTATTTACCGCAAAGGCCGCGAAGGTGAAATAACAAAATCGGCGTAGGGTGGGCACCGCCCACCGGGTGGGGTGTCATGGTGGGCGATGCCCACCCTACGGTGTTCTGTTACAGAGTCCGTGTAGGATGCTGGTGAGCGGTAGCGAACCGCATCGATCGCGTTCTGTGAATTCCGTGCCTCTGTGGCGAACAAATTCTCTGTGCTCTCCGTGTCTCTGTGGTGAATAGAGACTTTTCGCCGGCAAGGCAGTTTGCAAACGGTGTTAAGAATTGGCGTCAAAACGACTCCGTTGTATAGCGTGACACGCGGATCGTGTCCGACCAGTAATCCGCTGGCAGGCCGGCCTTCAGCTTCAGGTGTTGCAGAAAGTCGTGCGGATCGGGCAGGGATTCCCACACCGCCGGCAGAAAGGTACCGCGGTGATAGCCGTCTTCCAATACCAGGCCATCCACGCCGGGTCGCAGTTGGTGGATCAGGTCTTCCTCTGACTGGAATTTCATCGGCGTGGCGGGCGACAGCACCGAGATGTGCACGTCCAGATCGGCCAGCTCACTGGCCTGCAGGGGCGGGAAGCGCGGGTCGGAAAAGGCCGCAGCGTAGGCATTGTGGGCGACGTCCTCCACCAGCGGACGCACTGCCTCCAGGCTGCCGATGCAGCCGCGCAGCTGGCCGTGTTCGTTGAGGGTGACGAAGGTGGCACGGGGTTCGCGCAGCGGGTGTGGATAGCGCGCGATGTCCACCGTCAGCGGGCGGCCGGTTTCGATGCCGTGTTCGATGGAGGCCCTCGCCACCTTGTGCAACAGAATACATTCCTCTTCGCAGAGGTTGTTTTCGCTGCTGTCGTTGTTCGGATTAGTTGAAGACATAGGCGCCATATCCCACGACCTGATCGCGCGGCCCGGCGGTGTCACCGGAGTTGCGCAAGTCGATGGTCTTTCCATGCAGGCCATGCCGCCGGGCGAAATACAGCAGGCCGTTGACGGCGCGACTGCCACAGGCATTTTCTCCGTGAATCCTCTCCGCCTGCAGTTGCTCGATGGCGCTGGAGGTGGCGCTGTCGAGGGCCTCTGCGGTGTGGTAATCGTGATAGTGGCTGAGGTCGGAGCTGATCACGATCAGCGTCTCCGGCCCACCCCACAGCTGTTCCAGCACCTCGGCCACCTCGTCGGGCGAGGCATCACCCACCACCAGCGGCACCAGTTTGAAATCACCCAGCACGCTCTGCAAAAAGGGCAGCTGTACCTCCAGGCTGTGTTCCAGTGCGTGGGCCTCGTCGAGCCGGTGTACCTGCGACAGCTGTTCGATGGCATCGATCGCCTTGCGGTCCAGTGGGATGGCGCCGAGCGGGGTGCTGAAGGCATCGGCACTGCTGCTGGCGAGACCCAACAAGGGCACGCGATGCGACGGGCCGAGCAATACCACGCGGCGGATCTGATCGCTAACCGGCCGCAGGCGCACATAGGCGCTGGCCGCCACCGGGCCGGAATAGACGTAGCCGGCATGGGGCACGATGATGGCCTTGGGCGCCTCGGTGGCCTGCGCGTCAACCGCAGCCTCGCGCAGATAGCTGGCTATCATGTCTTGCAGCTCCTGCACATCGGCGGGGTAGAACATGCCGGCGACAGCGGGGGGACGAATGCGGGTCATATGGGGTTCCTCATCTTTGAATGACACCCGAAGCCACGGATTCAGGTGGCGGGCTTTTAAAATTCAAACCCGCCCATACTCTATGGTCATAGATGGCGATATGCCTATGGAATTCCAAGGGGGCGATCATGAAAAAACGCACATTTGTTGGTACTGAATCCGTTGTATCGACCGAATACTGGCATAAGCTGGATGACGGCCGCCTGCAATGCGACCTCTGCCCGCGCTACTGCAAACTGCGCGATGGCCAGCAGGGGCTGTGCTTCGTACGTGCCCGGCAGGGCGATGAGATCGTCCTTACCACCTATGGTCGCTCCAGCGGCTTCTGCGTCGACCCCATCGAGAAAAAACCGCTGAATCACTTCCTGCCCGGAACGGCAGTGCTGTCCTTCGGCACCGCCGGCTGCAACCTGGCCTGCAAATACTGCCAGAACTGGGATATGAGCAAATCACGCGAAATGGACATCCTGGCCGACCGCGCCACGCCGGAGATGCTGGCGGATGCCGCGCAGGAACTGGCTTGCCGCAGCGTGGCCTATACCTACAACGACCCGGTGATCTTCCTCGAATACGCGGTGGATACCGCTGAGGCCTGCCACGAGCAGGGCATTAAGTCCGTGGCGGTTACCGCCGGTTACATCTGTGAAGAACCACGCAAGGAATTCTTCCGCGACATGGATGCCGCCAATATAGACCTGAAGGCATTCACAGAGGATTTTTACTACAAGGTCACTGGCGGCCACCTGCAACCGGTGCTGGACACCCTGCGCTACGTCAAACACGAAACCGACGTGTGGCTGGAGATCACCACCCTGGTGATTCCCGGCTACAACGACTCAGACAAGGAACTGGATGAGATGACCCGCTGGGTGGTGAAAGAGCTGGGGCCGGACGTGCCCATGCACTTCTCCGCCTTTCACCCGGACTGGAAGATGATGGACGTGCCCCCCACGCCGCCGCGAACCCTCGCCCGTGCGCGCACCATTGCGATGGAAAACGGCGTGCGCTATGCCTACACCGGCAACGTGCACGACAGCGACGGCCAGAGCACCTACTGCCATTCCTGCGGCACAAAACTCATCGGTCGCGACGGGTACGAACTCTCCACCTGGCACCTCAGCGACGACGGCCACTGCAAGACCTGCGGCACCCGCTGCGCCGGCGTTTTCGACGGCCCGCCCGGTGACTGGGGGGCACGGCGCATGCCGGTGCGGTTGTCGGCGAGGCGCTAGTGGTTGAATGGCGTCTGCTCAAGGCGCTCGGCAAAGCGCAGCGTGTCCAACGTTTTCGTCCACCTTGTCGGGCACGTCGTTCTGCTCCTTTGCCCAACAATAGCGACATCACTGTCGGTTTATGTACGGTTTCTGGCAGTGATAAATATCGTCATGCTCTCGGCGCGACCGAAGCAGAGAAACCTATTTGGCGTAGGAGCGGGCCATGCCCGCGAAAAAGGTGGGCTTCATTCGCGGCTGAAGCCGCTCCCACAATGTCCTGCCCCTCTGTCTCTGTGATGAAATACAGGCGTAGGTTGGGCAAAGCGCAGCGTGCCCAACATTTCCGTGCACCTTGTTGGGCACGTTGTTACGCTCCTTTGCCCAACGAACTGCTCACTCAAAACTAATTTGTGTCATGCGGCCCCGCCAGTAGGGTTTGCGTCCCTCGGGCAGCAGCCACGCCACCTCGCCTTCTATGGGGATACGCATGCCGTCACGCAGGGCGTAATGGTTCCAGCGGCCTTCCCACGGCGTGGCAATCACCTTGCCCGCGACCGTGCGACCACGGGCCTCGGCCCGCACTGACTCGATCAGGCCTTGTTTATCGAAGTGAAATAGCAGGCTCACGCGGGTATTGCCGTCCTGTAGCCTGGCCCTGGCCGAGGCATCGTCCACCGTCTCCCACTGCACGCCCTGGCTGGGCAGCAGGGCCGTCGGATACCAGGCCGCCTCGGCGAGATAGCGCATCAGCTCGCCCTGATCCATGGCCGGCGTACCGCGCATATCCGCCAGCGTGATCAGCCCGAACAGCGAGGCACGAAGAATGCCTTCGCCGGCGACATAGGCATCATGCACCCGCACCGGCAGACCCGGCATCATGGCGATACGCCCGTTCCAGACAAAGCCCGGTGGCCGGGTAATGACGTGCTGGGTAGAGGTAAACGGCTTCCACTGCTCACCCGTCTCACTCATGTTGAAGGTGCCGGTGTGCGCTACACTGACCCGCGATACTATCGGCTGACCCTCGGAGAGCACCGCCCGAAAATAGCGCTGCACCGGTGCGGGCAGGTCGTCTAATTCATTGGCGTTATATGTAGCGGAGTTATTGGGGAGATGTACGGCTTCCAGCTTGGCGTGCATTTCTTCGGTAGCCGACTGCCAGCGAGCTGCACCGAGAGCCAGCACAGCGGCAATCATTACCACCAGTCCAAGGATCAGGAAAAGCGTCATTTTCAGCCACATGTGGTTATGTTTGCAGTTCCCGGCGCGTCATGCGCGACCTTGCTACAAGGATAGCTCATACAACTTGAGCACAGACTTCCAGTTCCTGGTTGTCGCCCCGACCCCCAGCTTTTTCTCAAGAAAGTTATTTGACAGCTTGCTCTTGCCATAACCATTCGGGCAATACAGATAGACCTCTTTGCCCATCATAAACAATTGTTCAGGGGCGGCGATATATTGCTGAATGTCGGCAATCTTTGCTGCTGCTGGCTCCGCAGACAAAAACGTGACCAATACCTTTGTGCCATCCTTCGCCAAGTCAACAGGCCCAAGGGGATTGTTGTTGATGATGTCTGAAATTTCACGATGGGTGCGAATTTCGACAGGCATATTACGCGTGGGCATAAAAACCTGCCTACCCTGGCTACGATTTGTCAAAACAGGCATATTGCAGAATCGGGCCTTTCCGCGTGTTGTCATAACTCAGATAAACTATCTCCAGCGTCTTGTCGCCGGAAAAAAATTTTCGGGGCTCCCCAATACGTAAGCGCTGAGTAATGCCCTCCACCGTAAAATGAATGGTTTCCGTATCTTTTTCACTCCACAGGCCTTTGTAAGAAAACCTGAGCTGGTTGTCGCAAAAAAATTGAGTTTTCTTTTGGGGAGGGATGAATGGTGATTTCGCCGCTTGATAGGAGATCAGTGAAAACTCCTCGTTTCTACGCTTTTCAGCGCCAATACAATCGGGTCTTCAAACAATAATTGATACGATAGCCACAATCAAGGTGAGTACCTTTGTATTCAGCAGAGTAGTGGGCCTCAAGTTGAAAACAAATTTTCCTCAATGCGCGTTCATGTGCCAGGCATTGCTGATAAGCGGTCTCCAGCAAGCCTGGGCCAAGCGCCTTGTGAATATCAATGGCAGCACCAATGACCTGATGTGCTCATTCACGATTACCTTTCAATACTTCATGCTCTTCATGGTGTAAGTAGTTATGTTTTTGGCATGATTCTCCGGCTGGATATTTGCCGTAAACGATACAGAGATATCATTTTTCCGTTCTTGCCAGTCCCGGAAATCCTCCACCTCCCGGCCTGTTTTCCCGGCAGCGATTTGACATTGCGTGGCCCGCACCTATAATTGCAAGCAATTACTCACTTTTATACTGGCGGGTGCCGCATATGGGTAAACCGAGCGAACAACGCAAACAGGAAATCATCGACGCCACGCTGGATCTGGCGGCGAGCCTGGGTGTGAAAAAGGTCACCACCCAGGCCATCGCGGACCACGTTGGCATTGCGCAGCCAACGGTGTTTCGCCATTTCAAAACGCGTGATGCGATCTTTGTGGCGGCTATTTCGTCCATTGGCGAGGGGCTGTTTCGGAATCTGGCGGCGTTCTTTTCAGGCACCGGCCCGGCCGATGAGCGTTTGCATCAATTGGTGCGGGCGCAGTTGCGTTTTATTTCGCAGAACAAGGGCCTGCCGCGGCTGCTGTTTTCCGACCGGCTGCATCTGGAGTCTCCGCTGCTGAAGCAGGCGGTGCAGAAGATTATGAATGGCTATACCCAGCAGGTGAGCCGGATGATCCGCGAGGGTCAGGCGGCGGGGTTGATGCGTGCAAATCTGGATGCGGAGGAGTGCGCCTGTCTGGTGGCGGCGCTGATTCAGGGGCTGGTAATGCGCTGGTCGATCTTTGACTTCGATTTTGATCTCGCCGCAGAGGCGGAACCGCTGTGGGGGTTTATTGCGGCGGCCTTGCTGGTGGATGGTGAGGGAGCGGTTTTATGAGTGTAGGAGTGGCTTCAGTCGCGAAGGTTGATTGTAAAATCCATCGCGGCTGAAGCCGCTCCTACAATGGCTTTTTTGTTGCGGTGTGATGGCATCGGACCGATCGGTTTAATGTTTAAGGAGTCAGGCTATGTGCAAGTTGTGTTGGGCGAGTGTGGTGGTTTTATTGCTGGCGGTGGTGGGTATGGGGTACACGTTTATTCTCGGCGGTGAAGTGGTTGCGACAGCCGATGGCCGTGAGGCGATTGTGCTAGAGCCGGCGGAACGCGATATGGTGCTGAGTGAGATGCGTGAATTTCTGGTGAGCATACAGTCGATCACCGAAGGCATTGTTAACGATGACATGGCCAGTGTGGTGACGGCGGCCCGGGCCATGGGGACTTCCGCTCAGCGGGGTGTGCCGGGGTCATTGGTACGCAAGCTTCCACTGGGTTTTAAGACAATGGGTTTCGATACGCATAGCCAGTTTGAGCAACTGGCGCTGGATGCGGAGCAGTTGGGCGATGGCGAATATGCCCTGGCCCAGCTGGTGGAGCTGATGCAGAATTGCACGGCGTGTCATGCGATGTATCGTTTTGAGACGGCGGCATCGCTGCAAGAGGTGCAGTGACGCTCGCGGAGAACCTGCATGCATAAACGACAGGGATACTGATGAACGATTCAGGTGGTGCAGCGGCAAGAAAGACCGTTTCGCTGGTTCTCGGCAGTGGTGGTGCCCGGGGCATGGCGCATGTCGGCGTGATCGAGTATCTGCTTGAGCAGGGTTACGAGATTCGCTGTATTTCAGGGGCGTCCATTGGGGCGCTGGTGGGGGGGATTTATGCCACCGGCCGGCTGGATCTATTCCGTGACTGGCTGTTGGCGTTGAGCAAGACCGATGTGCTGCGCTATCTGGATTTTTCCTTTAGCGGCACGGCGCTGTTTCGCGGCGAGAAGATCATCGATGCCCTGCGTGAGCTGGTGGGCGAGCATCTCATTGAAGATTTGCCGGTGACCTACACGGCGGTGGCTACCGATGTGGAACGACAGAAAGAGGTGTGGATAGCGGATGGGCCGCTGTTTGATGCGATTCGCGCCTCCATTGCCGTGCCGACGATTTTCACCCCACATCATTACCGGGGCATGCGGCTGCTGGATGGAGGGCTGCTGAATCCGGTGCCTATTGCGCCGACCTTGAAGGAGGTGACGGATTTGACCATTGCGGTCAATCTGAATGCGGTCAGTGTGGATCATTCATCCCACAAGCCGCCACATAAGCCGCCGCGAAAAGTGGCTGGCAGAAAGGGGGTGACGGCGCCGCCCAGGGGTATTGTCGAGGCCTATCATCAACGCATCAACGGTTTTCTGGATGAGCTGCAGCAGGGCTTCAGTGATCTGGCCTTCCGCTCATCGGGTGCTGACGACCTGGGCCTGTTCGATCTGCTGAACAATTCCTTTGAAACCATGCAGAATGCGATTGCCAATATCAAGCTGGCGACCTATTCGCCGGACGTGGTGATTGAGATTCCCCGCGAAACCTGCAAGGCCCACGAATTTTATCGTGCGCGAGAGCTGGTTGAGGTCGGCTATGAACGGGCAGAGGCGGCTATTTCAGGTTAGTTGGTGTTGCTGCCGTAGGGCGGCTGGAACCCGCCCTACGGTGTGTGTTTTTTAGTCAATTCTCAGCCGTTTGATGTGGCGATAAAGGGTACGCTCGCTGACGTGGAGCAGTTGTGCCGCGCGCGCGCGGTGGCCGTCGCATTGTGTCAGTGCATCCAGCACCATCTGTTCGGTGAGGCGTCCGCGGCGCTGGATCAGGTGTCCGATGGCTTGCCTTGCCTTCTTTTGCTCGCTGCTGAGGGCGTTACCGTCTTCCAGCACGATGTGAGCCGGGGCCAGACTGTCGTCGCAGGCGAGGATAACGGCGCGCTCGAGGGTGTTTCGCAGTTCGCGGATATTGCCGGGGAAATCGTGTCCCAGCAGTTTTTCAATCACCTCGCTGGACAGCGGAATGTGATGCTCTCCATCGAGCTGGCTGGCGAGGAAGTGTTCGGCCAGGGCGATGATGTCTTCACGGCGGTTGCGCAGCGGCGGGATATGAATAGGGAAGGCGGACAGGCGATAGTACAGATCCTGACGGAACTGGCCTTCGGCAACCATACGCTGCATGTCGCGGTTGGTAGCGGCGATGATGCGCACGTTGATGTTGACGTATTCATTGCCGCCGATGCGGCGAATAGTGCCGCTTTCCAGTGCACGTAGCAGCTTGGTTTGCAGCGACAGGGGCAGCTCGCAGATCTCGTCGATGAACAGGGTGCCGCCATTGGCGGCCTCAAACAGGCCGATCTTGCGGCTGTTAGCGCCGGTAAAGGCGCCTTTCTCATAGCCGAACAGTTCACTTTCGATGAGGTTTTCATCCAGCATACCGCCATCCACGATGACGAGCGGGCTGGCACGGCGCTTGGAATAGAAGTGGATGTATTCGGCGACCTTTTCCTTGCCAACGCCGCTTTCGCCCAGCAGCAGCACGGTGGACTGGGTGGGGGCGACACGTTGCAGCAGGCCGCTCATGTGCAGGAAGGCCGGTGAGCGGCCTACCAACAGACCATCGTTTTTACCCGGCTGTGACAGCACCTGCACATATT
>JAJRWE010000217.1 GCA_024276955.1 Gammaproteobacteria bacterium | reverse complement strand
GACTGTGAGGCACTGCTCGGAGCACTGGAAGCGGAGATTGCTGAAGAGTCGGATACCAGCATCCATACCATCCGGGTGGCGCTCGATGCCGAACTTGCCGGGCGGGAGCTGGTTATCCCTGAGCCTGATCCTGATCCGGGCGATAAACCTCCCTGGTATGAAGACCACAATACACAAGAGAGCACTTCGGACAGATCCGAAGCTCAGGATGATCTCAAAGATGCTGAAGCACAGGCCGAAGGGTCTGAGGATCTACCGGCCTACGGCGCTGCAGAGGTGCTAAACCTACCCCTGGATAATCTGGAATCCCTCACTGATTTGAAATCACTCCGTGGCCGCGCCTGGACCCTGGCGGCACGCCTGGCCCAGCGCAACGGCATCGGTGATCTGGTTGAACCCCTCTCCGGCAAGGGGCTGGGGTTTGTGCTGCGCGACGTGCCCGATCCCGTGCTGGCGGAGCAACTGGATGAGGATGCTCTGAGCCAGATCTCCATGCTCTGGTGGCAACTCGCGTCCTGTGCGGAAATGACCTTCGCCCCACTCGAATCCATCGTGCCCACACTGCCCACTGATTCGGTGCTCCGAAAAGCCCTCGAAGAGGAGGATGCTGACCTGCTGTTCAACAGCATCTGGACCCTCGACCCCGGTCATACAGGCTACCGTCTCTGGCGTCTGCTCAATGACAAGGACTGGAGCGACCTGCTCAATCTAATGGATACTTACCGGCGCATCCGCCATCTGGCGGCCGAAACCGGCGCTGTCATCTGGGACTAGAGACGATGGAGAGCACCAAAGAATCCGACCTGGTCACCGCCGTACTGTTGTATGCACTCCGGTGTCTGGCCGAGGGCGATCGGGTAGCCCTGCGCAATATGAATTTTGGCCCCAAAGAGATCGAAGCCCTACGTGAGATGAGTCTTTCGGACATCTACCGGATAGAGTCCCTGCGCGCCCATTGCCTTGAAATCACCCTGAACCGCCAGGTCTACTGGCCGATGATCGATCACCTGACCAATCAGCGTGAATCCGAGGAGACACTGCAATCCCTGATCGCGGCCGATGCCCCCCAAGAAATGACCCAGGTACTGTTTGGTCTGAATCCACGGGATTACACGCGGCTGCGCCGAACCCTCTCGGTCGATCCCTCCGTGGGCCGACCGCCGGAACCTGACGAAACCAGCTCAAATCAGCTCTGGCAGGTCTGGTCCAGCCGGCCCGACGGCGAGGCATCGGGGCTGCTGACACCGGAACAATACCTGGAGATCCATGATGAAACCGGCCTATCCGTACGTACCATCTGGAACCTGACCCAGCGCTGGGCACAGTATGGAAACCTGACCGGCCTGCTCGACGAACAAGCCGCTCAGGTGGGTGGCAATGAATGAACCACCGTCCACTGTTCGACCCGAAACCCTCGCCCTCGATGCCCTGATCAGGGAGACCGTCGAGCGGGCTAAGGCTAATGCAGGCCAAGGCCCGGCCGACACCATGCTGTTTCTTGGCAACCGCCACCAGTCCTTTCCAACCTCAGTGATAAAAGATCCGGTACTCGAACCGGTGGATAAGCTGGTCTGGATGGTCATCATGCTGCAGGTTCGCGAGACCGCAGGTGATACCGCCTTCCCTGGGTATGACGCCATCGGCCGGATGGCCAATATCGGCTCCCGATCAACCATCGCCCGGGCCATTGCCATCCTGCGGGCCTCCCGATGGCTCACCCTGTGTGCGCGAATCAGAAAATCCAGTGGACGTTTTCTGGGCAACCTCTATGCCTTGCACGATGAGCCTCTGCCCCTGACAGATGCGCTCCACCTTGATACGGATTACATGGCCTTCCTGCACAAGGCGCTTGGCCACGGCCATTCTCGTGTACGGGCGGTGGCACAAGGCGTTCTGGTGTCCATTGATGAGGATATTGAGGCGGGCAGGGAGGTTGATGTCCAGGAGCACTCGATTGAACGCAGGATAGCGTCCAGGATGGACCCTGAAGAGGGCGGTCCCCGCCGTTTTTTTGCTTTTACCGGTAATGTCGTTCAACGGCTGCGGGGTGATCTGACTGCTGATCAAAAAGGGATAAATCACCATGACCAAAATTCGAACTTGGATAAACACCGAGTTCGAAATTTAGACGTGCAAAAATCGAACTTGGGTTGTAGTAGTAGTTATATAAATAAAACTACTACTACCTACACCGATGAGGTGTCGAAAATCGAACTCGGTGGAGAAGGGGGTCAACCGCTGGTCTATCCGGGCCGTCTCAGCGAAAACCATCGTGAACTCGCTAAACGCCATCTTCGTGATCTGGCTCCCGAACAGCGCCAGTCCATCCTCGACGAGCTGGAGGGACGCTTCCGTGCGGAACAGAAGGGGATGAAGCCGGTGTACGATGAGATCAGCTTCCTGTGCTCCCTCTGTGCCCTCACGAAAGAAGGCAAATTTCAGCCCAACCTTGGCATCAAGGTCCGTGATGCCCGCCTTGAACGGAAGAAGGAGCGCCGCAGCCCATCCACCGGGCAAGCAAATGTGATCAGGGAGACTGATGAACAGCGGGAAAAACGAAAAGCGGCGGGCCTGGAGCAATTCTCCGTGATGCGAAAGACCCTCGGGATGCCCAATACTCAGGGATCAGGCGGGGTAGATCCTGAATTATGAGCCACTCGGGGTGGTTACAGTGTAACCACCTGTCGAATATCGAACTCGGTAAGCAGGCCACGGGGAAGTGGTTACAGTGTAACCACCCGTCGAATATCGAACTCGGTGAAAAACCAAGACTGACTGAGGCGGGGTTTATTCTTGTTCCGTGGATCTTGGCATGGGTTCATAGCGGTCTCTGTAACCCGCAAAGGATCGAACCGGCCCATGCAAGACTCTATTCCCCACCCGGATGACCGGATCACCGCAGCACAACCCAACACCCTCTCAGACCCTGGACCACTTCGTGGCCAGGCATGGCTCACGGTTCAGACACGCCAGGCCCAGCACCTGATTCGTGGCCGCAAGGGAACCGCGGGCAAACCCGCCATCATCGGCCTGACCGGTTTTGCAGATCGCCTGCGGGTGATCTGGCAGGCGGCAAGAAACGATGACCCCTATGCCGACTGGTGGCTGATCAAGATCCACGAAGCCATCGACGCCTCCGGTGCCTTTATCCGTGACCGGCAGGCGGAACTGGACAGCCAACTGGATCAGATGACAGGTCTGGAGGTGGCCATTGCCGGTTCGCTGAAACCCTGCCGTATTCCTCTTCAATTCGCCAATCCCTATGCCTACCGGGCTGCCCGCCTCCTGTCTGAATACGATACGCTGGTATGCACCCTGCTCACGGCCCGCCACATCGGCCTATTGGACAGTGAGGCAACTGAGGACCTGCTCAAACTGTGTGGGCGCAAGATCCGCTCCACCTTTGCGGTTCCCCAGGGCTACCGGTTCCTTAAGATCGATCGGGCATCACTGTCCCAGGGTGGCGGGAAAAGCAGCAACGCCCGCCAGGCCATGGGTGAGGTGCCAGATGACGTACTGAGCGGTGAACGTCATGCCCCCCTGGTTACACGCAAGGTGCAATTTCCAGCGGGGTTTGCCGGGAATGTCGCTTTGCGTCCTAAATCACCTGAACCCGGCACGCAACTGTCTGAAGATAAAAACCCCGACACCTAGTGTATGGGGTTTTCACTGGTATGAACCCGATCCATCTCCATAATCCTGTCCAACGTCTTTGGCAAAAATGGTGGCAACGCCATGGCTAAGACAAAACCGGGGCAGCGTGTTGCTTTGCAACTCGATCCCCGTATTGCACTGGAGGCGATCATCCTGAACCGGCTGGAGCGCACTCCAACGGCTCGGCGGCAGGAGTGGTTACGCAGTTTGTTGGTGCAGGGTTTTCGCTTGGAGTGTCTGACGCTCCGAAGTGTGACGGAAGAGCAGGAACAGCGTCCAGCAATGGCCTTTAACCACAGACTGGCGGGAGAACTGAAAATTCCAGTAGTCATGAAGCCAGAAAACCCAGTTGTAACGGTCATGCCAACAGAAGCTACTGCCACTGAAAAGCCATTTGCTGCCCTGGGCAAAGTGATCGGATAAGGAACTACAACAGTTTGTCGGCCTTGATGATGGCTACGCCTTTACCAAGGTGGCCCTGCTGGATGGGCGGCTGATCGCTATTCCCTCCCGAGGCAGAATCGGGCAATCCGGTGTGACCTGGGTTCATCAGGGCCAGCAGCGTATCTTTGAATACGAGACAGAAGGGACGGTCTATTCGGTCGGTGCGGTGGATGGAGAGGCAACCCATTTTGAGGGCTATTCATCATCCGGTCTAAACCGTGCCATTGTGCAGCATGCACTCCAGAATGCCGGGCTGGCTGGTCGTACAGTACATGCCGTCTCCGGATTGCCGGTCAGTACCTTCTACCGAAAAAACGGGCAACTGCGCCAGGGAACCATCGACAAAAAGCGAGGCAGCCTGAAACTGGCTGTCCGTCCAATAACAGAAACACTGCCCGCCGGTATCGCCTTCCACGATGTAATCCCTGAAGCCCTCGCTGCCTGGTATGACTACGTAATCGTTGACCAAGAAGATGGGGCGTCACTGGATGGAGATCGGCTCTCCGTGCCGGTGGCCATAGTGGATATCGGCGGTCGTACCACCGACTACGTCGTAGTGAAGGATCAGGGCATCATCCATGCCTCATCCGGCTCGCTCCAGTGCGGCATGCTGGATGTAAAACAACAGGTTGCCAACGGCATCCAGGAACGCTTTGACCTGGAAACACTGGGCGAACAACTCGTGGCACAGGCCGTCGAAAAGAAGGTCGTGCGCCTACATGGCAAGGATCATGATGTCAGCTCCCTGGTTGATGATGCCAAACGGGAAGTCCTGGAGCGGCTCCATGCCGAGACCCGCCGGCAACTGGGCCTCGGTGTGGAACTGGATCAAATCCTCTTTGTAGGCGGAGGAACGGTTGCGCTGGCGGAGTACATCACCAACTGGTTCCCCAATCAGGCCATCGCGGAACATCCGGCCTTTGCTAATGCCCGTGGCATGCTCAAGTACCTGCGCTATGTCTGTGAGGCATCGGATGCGTATTCTCTTGATTCCTGCCACCGATTCTCATTGAAAGCTGCCACCCAAACTCAGCAAAGCTGCCACCTATCGGAGCGCTAGCGACGCGGGTTTTGTGTATTGTTACTCTGACTTGGTAGGCAGCGTCAAGTTGG
>JAJRWE010000216.1 GCA_024276955.1 Gammaproteobacteria bacterium | reverse complement strand
TGGCGTTGTCCAGGATTTGCTTCAGCGCCGAGTTCTTCTCTTCTTCCGTGCGTTTTTTGTCCACCGTGGTGGACTTGATAATGGCGGATTTGATGGCCGAAAAAAAAGCGATCTCCTTGCGCAGCGCTTTTACCTCATCCAGCGTGCCGCAGAGTGAGAAGGCCTTGGAGATGGCCAGCACATGGTCGAGGAAGCGCTTTTTGCCATCCTCAAGTCCGAGAATGTGGTTGGCAGCCGGCACCAGCAAGGCCGTGGCCTTGGTCTCGTATTCGCTATAGTCAAAACCCTGCGACGCGTCTGTGCCCCTCGGTGTGGCAAACATGCCGCGCACCACGTCCAGCTTTTCCAATAATACAGCCAGGGCCTCTTCGGCCCGGTTGGTGGGGCTGCCCCTGCCCTTGGCATCCGTGTAGGTCTTAAGGGCCTGTTTCAGCTCATTGCCGATGCCGATGTAATCCACCACCAGTCCGCCGGGTTTGTCCTTGAATACCCGGTTCACGCGGGCGATGGCCTGCATCAGATTGTGGCCGCGCATGGGCTTGTCGACGTACATGGTATGCACGCAGGGAGCATCAAAACCGGTCAGCCACATGTCGCGGACAATCACCAGCTGCAACGGGTCGTCCGGGTCTTTGAAGCGCTTTTCCAGTGCCTTCTTCTGCGCCTTGCTGTACAGGTGGGGCTGCAAGGCCTGCCTGTCCGACGCACTGCCGGTCATCACCACGCGCACCGCGCCATCACTGGGGCTGTAGTAACCCGCGTTACTGCTCTCGCCGGTATCCTTGTTAATCGTGGTGCCGGCCCAGTCAGGCCGCAGGTCGGTAATCGCCTTGAACATCTGCGCGCAGATATCCCGGCTCATGCACACGATCATGGCCTTGCCGTCTACCGTAGACATGCGTATCTCGAAATGCTCGACCAGATCCCCGGCCACTTCCCGGATGCGCGGCTCGGCCCCCACCAGCTTTTCCAGCGCCGCCCATTTCCCCTTGGTGCGCTCACGAACGGAGACATCCTCTTCGTCCTCGACGACCTCTTCGGCTTCCTCATTGAGCTGTTCGATGTCCGCCTGATTGATATCCAGCTTGGCGAGGCGGCTTTCGTAATAAATGGGCACCGTCGCGCCGTCGTCCACGGCGTCCTGGATATCGTAGATACTGACGTAATCGCCAAACACCGCGCGGGTGTCCTTGTCTTCACGGGCGATGGGGGTGCCGGTAAAGCCGATGAACGAGGCATTGGGCAAAGCATCGCGCATGTGCTTGGCATAGCCGAATTTGTATTTGCCCGTCTTCTGATCCAGCACCGCCTTCAGCCCGTACTGGCTGCGGTGGGCCTCATCGGAGATCACCACGATATTGTCCCGCGGGCTCAAGACGGGATGATCGCCTTCCTCGGCGAGTAGGGAGAACTTTTGTACGGTGGTAAAAATAATGCCGCCGGATTGGCGCGCCAGCAGGAGTTCACGCAAGGCATCGCGGCTGTCCGCCTGCACCGGGGACTGTTTCAGCAAATCCTTGGCGGCAGAGAAGGTCTGAAAGAGCTGGCCGTCCAGATCCGTGCGGTCGGTCACCACCACCAGAGTGGGATTGTTCATCGCCGGTTGTTGCAACAGTTTGCCGGCATAGCAGGCCATGGAAATGCTCTTGCCCGAGCCCTGGGTGTGCCACACCACCCCCGCCTTGCGGGAGCCGGGCACGACCCTCTTGCCATAGTCCGCACGCTCAGTTGCCACCCTATCTTGCGGCGGTTGCGCAGCGATCACCGTCGCCCGCACTGCCTCACGCACGGCATGGAACTGGTGATAACCGGCGATTTTCTTGATGACATGATCGCCATCCTGCTCGAACAGCACGAAATAGCGGAGATAATCCAGGAACCGTGCCCGGTCAAAGAAACCCCGCACCACCTTTTCCAACTCGTACTCCAGCAGCGGTTTGTCGTGCTCATTTTTGAGCGTGCGCCAGGGCATGAAGCGTTCTTTGTTGGCCGTCAGCGAACCGATGCGCGCGGTGATGCCATCGGAAACCACCAGGGCCTCGTTGAACACGAACAGATCCGGTATCTCTTCCTTGTAGGTCTGGGTTTGATTGTGGGCATTCCACACATCGGCGTTTTCATCGGCCGGGTTCTTGAGTTCGATCACCGCCAGGGGCAGGCCATTGATAAACACCACCACATCCGGGCGGCGGTTCATCTTGGCGCCAAGCACCGTGAACTGATTGACGACCAGAAACTGGTTGTTATCCGGGTTCTCAAAATCGATGAGCTGGACGTGATCGGTTCTTTTCCCTCCCTCTCCCTCTGGGAGAGGGACCGAGGGTGAGGGCGAATATTCAACCTTGACGCCATCGATCAGCAGCCGATGAAAGGCGCGGTTGTTTTGAATCAGGGAGGGATGGTCGGGCTTGGCGACACTATGCGCGGCCTCTTCGAGGGCGTTTTGTGGAAGGTGGGGATTGATGCGTTTTATGGCATCCAGCAGTCGGCCGGTCAGAACAACCTGGCGGTAATCGCTGCGCTCGGGGGTCTCGCCGTCCTGGGCGATGTCTGGCCCATAGGCGTATTCGAAGCCCCCCTCACGGAACCAGTCGAGGCAGAGCTGTTCGAGTTGGTCTTCGGTAATCACGCTATTGCTCATCCGTTGTTGTGTATGCCTGCTGTGGGTGTGTTGGCGTCGCTGGAAAAGCCATTGAGAGCTGGGATTTCTCGACCAGCGGTTTGAGGTATTGCTTTCGCAGCGGATCAGGCTGTCTGTTCAACAGTTTGCACAACACAGGGAGGGTTAAGTAATAATCCCTGCAGAGAGAAAGGATTATCTCAGCCATTACTGCAGCCGGTAGCCTTCTTTTTTCCTCTGCCTCAATCGCCGTTATCACTAGCTCCTGACCCAGCTCGCTATTCAGCACCTTAAGGTTGTCAATCAATGGCTTATCAAGGCCATCTACGACGAGGCAACCATCTCGATCACGCTCTGAATGTCCGGTGGTGTCCGTCGAATGTCCGGAGCTATCTCCCAAATGTCCGGAGCTCGCCGCCAAATGTCCGGAGCTATCCATCTCTGCACCGGGTATTGACCGAGACGACACCAGCCCTGCGCCAAAAGCCTGATCCGGCGTCGGCAGGCTCTGCCCTGGCAGGCAGTAAACGGTTCCCCGCCCACGGCCGCTGGTCACCAACAGGCCCTGTTTTACCAGCGCTTGGAAGGCAAGGGTCAAGTCATGGGTATGTTCGGTGGTGATCTCCAGCATGCGCCGGTG
>JAJRWE010000215.1 GCA_024276955.1 Gammaproteobacteria bacterium | reverse complement strand
GTAAAAAACCATGTAGGGTGGGCACGTTTTTTGTGCCCACGCCGTTAGTGCATATTCCGCGTGGGCATGGAAAGCCTGCCCACCCTACCCGGGTTTTGTGGGGACTCCTCAGCGATTAAAGTTGGCTGCTTACACCATGAAAAACATGGAGAGCATGAAGTGTTGAAAGGTAATAGTAAATTAGCACATCGGGTCATTGGTGCTGCCATTGATGTTCACAAGAGCAGATTGTATTGGCACTGAAAAGTGTAGAAACATTGCAGGGTATCCATGAGGCACAATTACTGACCTATCTAACGGCGTGCAAAAAAACTACATGGCTTCCTGACTAATTTTAAGGTGGAGCTGCTGAAGCAGGATAGCAAAAGCTTTGTCCTGTGAAACCTTATATGCGCTTCATGTTCTTCATGGTGTCAGTAGTTACAAAATAGGCATTAAATCCGTAACGCCATGATTTTATTACTATCTAATATGACAAAGTAGAACTAGGTACATGGCTTAAAATGAATTCCCCCAGCGCCCGTTCGTAAGCCGGTTGACTGCGCAGAAACCCCGTATTGTGGTCGCCCTTTATGGAGACAAACCGTTTGGGTTCATTCGCCGCCTGATACACCTTTTCCCCTAACTGGAATGGGATAATCTCATCCTCAGGGCTGTGCATCACAAGTAGAGGAGAAGTCACACCGCGGATGTAATCCGCCGTGTCGAATTTGAAACGCCAAATTGCCACGTATGACAATATCGGGAAAATCGCCTTGGCCATGTCGCGCGCCGAACTGAACGTCGATTCAAGGATCAACGCCCGTGGCTGGACTTCCGAAGCCAACTTGGTTGCCACGGCAGCGCCCAACGAGCGTCCGAATATGATGATATCCGCTTTGTCGATACCTCTCGTCACCGTCAGATAATGCCAGGCGGCCCTGGCATCCTCATAGAGACCTTCCTCACTGGGCTTTCCCTGACTGTGGCCGTAACCACGGTAATCGAAAATAAATACGTTCAAACCAAGCCGGTGGAAAATTGCCACTGACTCACCCCGATGGGAGATATTGCCGGCATTGCCATGAAAGAAGAGTAAAACCTGATCCGATTCCTGACGTGGAATGTACCAGCCGTGCAGGCGCGTGCCATCCTGCGCCTTAAGTGAAACATCATCGTACTCCAGCCCCCACTCCGCTGGCGTGCTGGCATGTTCACGGTAAGGAAAAAAAATCATGCTTGGCTGTTGCAGATATAGCAAACTGCTAAATAGCACCAGGACGAGGAGCGAAGTGGCAACACTACCAAGCATTTTGTTTCTCATACGAGGAGACGGTTTACCGGTCAACTGCGGATTCCAGGATAATCCAAGCGATGGATGCCTGGCCGCCTTTCGTCACCGGCCGTCAACATCCCTCGACAGTTAAAAGTTGTTTATCCCAATCTTTTTATAGATGGTTGTTTTTGCGCAAGTTCGACCATGGTCTCAAGTCGCACGAGCCGTTTATCGATTTCGATAGTGCGGTCACTCAGCTTCTCAGTCTGGCCATTGAGACGTTTGACTTCATCGGTCAGCTTGAGAACGTCTATCAAGATATCCTTCCAATCGGCCATTATGCCTTTACCTCGCCGAGAGACTTAAGGGTATTGGCTACCTTTTTGTTCGCCCTTTTGGTGGATGCAACAGCCTCTTTAAGTTTTTCGTGAACCAATTGCATCAACTCAGGGGCCTCCATCTCGCCAGCCCCGTGGGGGTCATAGGCATCAATGGCGAGCCTGACGATTTCGGCAGCAGAAGCGCCCCTCGAGCTGGCCAGATTCTCGATTTTCTTCACATTGTCCTCGGAAACAAGGTATTGCTTTCTAACAAGATTCGTCTGTGCACGCATATGTTCCTCATCGCTTTCTATTGAGTCTGTTCATAGCATACACATACACACCCGCATACACAACATTTGGGCGTGAATGTGTCCAGGCGTCTTTCACCAATGACGGCAAACTCCAACCACCTGATATCCGCTTGACTGTTCTCCTTGCGTTCTCTACTCTGTTTATAGAAGAGAACACCAGGAGAACGGCCATGCTCACCGCCGGCCAGCACAAGACCCTGACCGCCATTCGTCAGTACATTGCCCGGCACGACTATGCGCCGACCCTGTCGGAGATCGCAGAAAGCCTCGGCCTGCGTTCCAAGGGCTCGCTGCATAAGCATGTGCAAGCCTTGGCCGCTGCCGGGTATCTCCGCATCACGTCCGGTCAGACTCGCGGTCTTCAGCTGACCCGGCAGGCGTATGAGCAGCTGCATACCCTGCCCCTTCTAGGCCGCATCGCGGCCGGCCAACCCATCGAGGCGATCCCTGGCGAGGACACGCTGAATCTCACCGAATTTCTGCTGGGCCCGGATCGATTTGCGCTCCGTGTGCTGGGTGACTCTATGGTCGATGCCGGCATTCTGGATGGTGACACGGTCATCATCGAGCGGCGTGATACCGCCGCCGATGGCGATATCGTCGTAGCCCTGATCGACAACAGCGAGGCCACCCTCAAGCGCCTGCGTCACCGTGGCGACCGCATCGAACTCATCCCCGCGAACAGCGCCTGCCAGACCCAGGTCTATCCCGCTGAGCGGGTGCAGATTCAGGGCGTGCTGGTGGGCCAGTTGCGCACCTACCCCTGAGTTTCGTTATGCGCAGTAAACACTGGCCACGGGCGATCATCCTCGTTGACATGAACGCCTTTTTCGCCGCCATCGAACAGCGGGATCACCCCGAGTGGCGTGGCCGTCCGGTGGCCGTCACCAACGGCCGCACCGGCACCTGCATCATCACCAGTTCCTACGAGGCCCGCGCTCGCGGCATCAAGACCGGCATGCGCCTCAAGGAAGGCCGTGAGCGCTGCCCCGGGCTCATCCAGTGTCCGGCCCGCCCGGGACGCTATGCCGAGGTTTCCACGGCCATCATGTCGGCCTTGCAGGACGTAACTCCCGATATGGAAGTATTTTCGGTGGACGAGGCCTTTCTGGATGTCACCCGTTGTCAGCAGTTGCTTGGGCCACCGGAACAGATTGCCCGGCTTGCCAAGCGCAAGGTGTTCGAGGTCTCCGGCCTGTTGTGTTCGGCGGGTGTCTCCGGCGACAAGACCACCGCCAAGTATGCCGCCAAACTGAACAAGCCCGATGGCCTCACCGTAATCCCACCCTGGGAGGCCAAGGCACGCCTGCGAGACGTGCCCGTCACCGACTTGTGCGGCATTAACCGGGGCATCGGCGCCTTTCTGGCAGCACGAGGTGTCTTTACCTGCGGGGATATGGAACGACTGCCCATCGGTGTGCTGGCCCAGCGCTTCGGCAACCCCGGGCGTCGCATCTGGTACATGGCCCATGGCGCCGACCCGGAACCGCTGCACCTTGATGTGCCTCCACCGAAATCCATCGGCCATGGCAAGGTAATGCCGCCGAATACCCGCGACGCCGAGGTGATCCACACCTACTTACTGCATATGAGCGAAAAGGTGGCGGCACGGCTGCGACGTCACACGATGGTGGCACAGCAGTTCGTCATCGGCCTGCGCGCACGGGATGGCTGGCTTGGTGCCCGGGCGCAGAGCGCCCTGCCCACCCACGATGGCCAGATCATCATGGCCCTGTGTGCAGAGGTGATCGCAACCCACTGGCAAGGACAGGGTGTGCATCAGGTACAGGTCACGGCCCGGGATCCCCGCCCGGATCGCGGCCAACGGGAACTGTTTGGCGGCACCGACACCCGGCGTGAGGCCACCAACACAGCCATGGATGCCGTCAACAACCGCTACGGCGAATTCACCCTGGCCCCTGCGCGACTGCTCAACCGTTCCAGCATGCCTAACGTCATCGCCCCGGCATGGAAGCCCTTTGGTCATCGCCAGACCATTCAGGACGCGACTGCAGACAAGTCGCGGTAGCCGGGGTGGCAATCTCACTTACCGGTTTATTCCAATGATTTTTTTAAAAGGAAAAAGCATTACTCCCAATCTAAACTTTTTTGACTGATTCCGGCGGCGTCATTCATTGAATCAAATAGGTAGAACCCATCTCCCAATATCGAATTGTTTGATCTTTAGGCTGATCATGGTGACGTCTTTAATTGCTCTTTGAGTTCGGCGACTTCCGCTTCCAGCCGACTGACCCTCTGTGCCAGCTCGGACACACTGCTCCGCCCTGAAGTCTCGACGTCAATCGCAGACTGTGCTTGGCTCGCGTGTGCTTCAATGTCAATGGGGCCGGAGAACATGTGCATGTACTCTGAGTCCTTGCGTCCGGGCGTACGCGGGAGCTTCACTACCAACGGATTGCCTTCCCACTCGATCAGCCCGGCAAGGGTATCCACGATGGCAGAATTATCGGTGAAGGCATGCAGGCGACCACTGCGCGATTTTAGCTCCCCAGGCGTTTGAGGGCCGCGCAGCAATAGCAAGCAGACAATAGCAAACTGAGATGGGTTAAACTGATATTCACCAAAGTGTGTATTGCAAAAGAGTTGTGTGAATTTCTCAACCCCACTCTTGAAATTCTCCTCAGCGCGTATGAGATGTTTGGCCTGCAAGTCGCGGGCGGTACGTTGGACTATGCCTGGTTCCAGGGACATTAAAGGGTCGCGGCTGGATTTCTGGTTGCAGGCGTTGGTAAGAGCATTAAGCGTCAATGGATATTGATCCGGCGTGACGACAGATTTCTCCATCAGACAACCGATTACGCGGGCTTCGTTGGCGGAAAAATTCAACAGCACAGCTGGATCCTCATCAAACATATTTCATTAAACCTGAATCCGTGACTTCAGGGCGGATGCAGAGTGCAAGATATTGATTACACAGTGGAATCAAAAAAATCTTAGCTTCACCCATAGGTTAAGCGGGCATTTTTTGAACCGCTGTGAAATCAAGAGCTTGTGCTATGCGCTGTCATGAAGTCACGGATTCAGGTTAAAGTTAACAGCGATAGGAAATTCCCTGTGCATTCTTATAAGCGCTTCATTCAGGCCATTTTTTGCTATCACTGTATTACAAATCTTTGGAAAATTCTTTTTGTTTATTCCAATTAACTCATAACCCCTATAAATTTAGCTCCGCCACTTTTATTACGGTTGCCATTTGGTCCGCGCCCTCCTGTATTTTGTCGTATAAGACTAACCTTTTTAGCTATTAAGCCTTCCTTAACTGGATGACACTCAAACTCAACGGTTGTTCCAGCCTTTAAATACTGGCAACGAACAAGGTCTGATTTACGAATCATTATGTCTGGGCCAGAACCATTATCGAGAAACCCATACTCTTTATCTTTGAACCACTTTTTAACTACCGCTTGCATATTTTACCTCAAATTTATAAACGCATATTAATTCCAATGATCGTTCACAATACTAATGTAGACTTATTTCTTAAACTGCTTTCTCCGCTCCCCACCAGGAGTTACTCTTACCCTCTTCCCAGTGGATATTTGGGGTCAGTGTAAAAACTATTCACCATCCTTGAAACGTTTTGGACTTTGTGTTCTTGACTATATCGTCACGCCCAACCACATCCATCTACTCAGGGACGTTCCTAAGGGACATTCGGGGTCAGGGTAAAACTCAAGCGTCCGCTTTGGGCACATTACAGCCATCCACTAGCCTATACTAAAAGACGGCTTTCAGCACGAAGTTGCCTTTTCCCGTTTTTTGCCAAATGGCTGCAATAGGCAGAAGCTGACATTTATTCCCGCGATATTCCAGTGCTGAAAAAATGCCCTATGGCGGTGCCCGCACAGTGTGTGCCTCCGGGAAATCCTGCATCTCGCCCAGTATCGGAGTAGCATTCGAAGACGAGAACACGCCATCCGACACCCGGACATGAATACAAATTCTGTCCCCAAGGTGTTTGCAGCGACTAAACTCTGCATATGTGTGGTTCCGGATAACTCCCATGTGGCGTGATAAGCCTACCCGGCACCATCCCAATCCTTCGTTAATCGACAGCACGCATATAGGCAATTGTTATGGACGACACAACGACACTGCATCTGGGCAGCCTGCCAGGCCCCATCCCTCAGGGCGCGAATTTACTCGATGATGGCAGCGGCGCTACCTTCAAGGTCTGGGCGCCGGCGGCACGTGAAGTCCGTCTCCGCTGGGACTACCGCCAAAATTCGGCGGGTGACTGGCATCACCAGCAGGAGGCCCGTCTGCAGAAGCTGGACGGCGGCCACTGGGACGGATTTGTCCCGGGACTGGCGGCCGGCGAGCGCTACATGTTCTATGTGGTAGGCCCCGAGGGCGGCACCGACGGTGTTAAACGCGACCCCTATGCCCGGGACCTGACCGACAATCCCGCCTGGCCCGACTGTCAGTGCCTGCTCTGCGACCCGGGCCGCTTCCTTTGGCACGATGCAGGCTACCGCGCATCGCCCTATCACGAGCTGATCATCTATCAATTACATATCGGCACCTGGTTCATCCCCAGGGATAAAGACAAGGGCTCTTTCCTCGACGTGATGGAACAGCTGCCCTACCTTAAATCCCTTGGTATCAACGCCATTCAGCCCCTGCCAGTGGTGGAATTTCCCACCATGTTTAGTCTCGGTTACAACGGCGTGGACTATTTCTCCCCCGAGACCGACTACGGCGTGCAAAAGGATGACCCGGCATTAGACGACCACCTGCAAGCCGCCAACGAACTGTTGCAGCAGGTGGATCCGTCACTGACACCCTACACCCGCCAGGATATCGAGGGTACCGCCAATCAGTTGCGACTGCTGGTGGACCTTTGCCACCTGCATGGCATCGCTGTGATCCTGGATGTGGTGTACAACCATGCCGGCGGCAGTTTCACCGATCAGGGGCTGTATTTCTTCGACGGCCAACCCCGGGGCAACCAGAACGACAGCCTCTATTTTACCGACCGCGGCTGGGCCGGCGGCCTGGTGTTCGCCTATTGGAAGGATGAGGTGAAACAGTTCCTCATCGACAATGCCCTCTTCTATCTTGACGAGTACCATGTAGACGGTTTCCGCTATGATGAGGTCAGCGTTATTCGCAACGAGGGCGGTGAGCATGGCCGCTTGTTCTGCCAGTATGTCACCGACACCTGCCACCACGTCAAACCGCAAGCCATCCATATCGCCGAGCACTGGCCGGTGGAAGACCCTATCGTTCGCCCCACAGCGGCTGGCGGCAGCGGTTTTGACGCCATCCAGAACGATGGCCTGCGCGAGGCGTTGCGTGACGCCATCCGCGAAGCAGCGGCTGGCCGCACCGCCTTTGTCGACATGGAGCGTATCGCCCGCGAACTGGGCAGCCCCAGGCTGACGGACGACTGGCGCGCCGTACAATGTAGCGAGAACCACGACATCGTCTACTGCGGCCGTGGCCAGCGCATCGCCCGCATGGCCGACGGCAGCGACAGCCGTTCCTGGTATGCCCGCAGTCGTTCCCGTGTCGCCCTGGCCCTGACGCTCACCGCCCCGGGTATTCCCCATATCTTCATGGGCCAGGAGTTCCTGGAAGACAAACAGTGGCACGACGAACCCGGTAGTGCCTTCCAGATCTGGTGGGATGGGCTGACAAGCGACCGATCCATGGCCGATTTCCTGCGTTTCTCGCGTGAACTGATCACCCTCAGGCGCAATCGGCCCGGCCTGAAAGGTACCGGCCTGAACGTGTTCCATGTACACAACGCAAATCGGCTGCTGGCCTTCCAGCGCTGGGTGCCCGGCGAGGGACATGATGTGGTGGTCATCGCCAGCCTCAGCGAAAACAGCTACCACGACTACCGGGTCGGCTTCCCCGCAGCCGGGCACTGGCGGGAGGTATTCAACAGCGATGTCTACGATCACTGGGTGAACCCCTGGGTGACGGGTAATAGTGGAAGTGTTTACGCCTCCAGTAACGGTATGCATGGACTGCCGGCATCCGCCTCGCTGCACATACCGGCCAATGGCTTGCTTGTGTTCGCCAGGGAATGAAGCTGATGCGGCTATGTGGGATGTTGAAAAAAAAGGGATTAAGGGTCAAGAGGCGCCGGCACGGTGAGATATAGGATTGCTACCGTCGGCGCAGGATCTTACGCAGTAGCTTGCGGCTCCTGTTGACTCGAAGATGACGGCCTTCGATCCTGAGCAGCCATTCACGGCTTTCATCGCGAAGATCCACCAGCGCTTCCAGGCAGTTAAATCACCTCCGGCAAAACCGAGGGCTTATTGGGTGAGCGCCTCAAAGGCGCCATAAAACCATGAGCCGTCCAAGGCGGCTGGCGCTTTCTACAAATCAATCTTCATCTGATCGTACCCTTCCGTCCTGGCCTTCTTAGAGCTCTCCATCCCGTCCCCACCAACACCGTTGATCCCCTCTCTCGCCAGCATCATCATGCCCATATACCACGCAGCCCCCTATATGCGACAAGTTCCCCTTAATGTTAGTCGACACTCTGCCTTCTTGTGGGAGGTATCATCTGGTGCTAATATCAAGATCAAGTGATATGGCATAGTGCAAGAGCCCCACTATTTCTTGGGTCGACGAAGGAGAGAGAACCAATGATCCAGGCCGAAAAAATTGCTGCGGTGATGGGCCTGACCTGTAAATTACATTCGCTCGGCGAATTGTCCGAGGCCGTGGCCCAGGGTTTACCGAAAAAGGTGTTGTCGGCCACCCTTAAGCGCGTCACCACGGATCGTGAAGTGGCCAAGCGTATCAGTGGCCAGCTTATTCCTCCGGCGACCTTTAAGCGAAGACGTACTGTGCTCACCCCGCAGGAAAGCGAACGAGTGGAGCGCCTGGCGCGTGTCTTTGCCACTGCCTATGAGGTCTGGGACGATGAAGAGGATACTCGTCAATTCCTCTTCACTCCCCACCCTATGCTGAATCATCATCGGCCTATCGACGCCGCCATGTCTGAGCTCGGTGCCCGCCAGGTAGAAGAGATTTTGTGGAGCCTCCAGTATGGTCTCCCGGCGTAAAACGAAAAAAGCTGTACGCTCGCGGGCAGCCTCTCGAAAGGCCACGTCAGGCATCACAGCGTATCGTATTGGCGACAGTCGTTTTCCCCTATTCGATGGGCGTGGTGCCATGCTAAAAGGGGCTCGATGGAATTCATCGGGTCGCCCGGCTATCTATGCCGCCTTAACCCAGGCCTGTGCCATGCTGGAAATCTTGGCCTACGCCAATACCGGTAAAGTGCCAAGGCATCACAAACTGATTACTATCGATATCCCCAGCACCGTTGCCGTTGAACAGGTCGATCCTCGGTATGTGCCGGGATGGAGTGATCGCAATTACCTAAAGAGCCGCTTCTTCGGCGATCAATGGCTCACTGAACTACGATCCGTCGCACTCATTGTGCCGTCGGTTATTGCGAGTTATGACCACAATGTTGTGATCAACCCACTGCATCCGGACATCTCAAAATTCACCATAAGTCGTCCAGAGAATATTCTATGGAATGACCGATTATTCAGTTAAGCAGATGCTCGAAAAACTGATGGAGTGTAGGCTCGCAGACCTTTCATTCCCCCCCCCTGTATCTGTACAGTTAGCACTTCAATATTTGCAATACAGACGCGGTAGTGACCAGCAATATGACAACAGACACCGAGGTTGGCGGGGTGATTCTCGCCGGTGGTCAGGCCCGCCGCCTGGGAGGGGTGGACAAGGGGCTGATCAAGCTGTGCGGCAGCACCATGATCGAACACAGCATTCATACCTTTGCCCCGCAGGTGCAACCGCTGATGATCAGCGCCAATCGCAATCTGGCGCACTACCGCGCCTTCGGCTTTGAGGTCATCGAAGACCGGTTCGGCTCCTTTGAAGGCCCGCTGGCCGGCCTGTGGCGTGCACTGGAGGCCGCCCGGACTCCCCTGCTGGCCACCCTGCCCTGCGATGCACCGCTGGCGCCGGATGACTTCGTTGCCCGTTTGCACAGCCATTTTATTCCCGGACAGACGCTGGCCGCCATCGCCCACGACGGCGAACGTCTGCAGCCGCTGTTTGGCCTGTTCAGCCGTGAGGTGCTTGCGGGGCTGGCGGATTTTCTCGAACAGGGCGGCAGAAAGGTGCACGACTGGGTAAGGTCACTCGACCCGGTACGGGTGGATTTCTCCGACTGCGTGGAGGCGTTTCGCAATGTGAATACACCCGAAGATTTGGCCGCCATACGGGACAAGATCCAATGTCAGACACGACCCTGAGCCAGACCCTCATCAATGCCCGCGTGCCCGTGATCGGCTTCGTGGCCTTCAGCGGCACCGGCAAGACGACCCTGCTCACCCACTTGATCCCGCGCCTACGCGAACAGGGCGTGCGGCTGGCCGCGGTCAAACACTCTCACCACACGTTCGATATCGATACCCCCGGCAAAGACAGTTACGAGCTGCGCAAGGCCGGCGTCGATCAGATGCTGGTGGCCTCATGCCGACGCTGGGCGCTGATGGTGGAAAATGCCGACACGGGCGAAGAACCTTGCCTGAATGAACTGATCGGCCACTTCGACCAGTCCGGCATTGATCTGATCCTGGTGGAGGGCTTCAAGCATGAGGCCTTCAGCAAGATTGAACTGCACCGGCCGGAACTCGGCCACGGCCTGCTGTATCCCGATGACGCCAACATCATCGCCTTTGCCAGTAGCGAGGCCGGGGCCATGGATGCATCGGCGCGCCCTATTCCCTTTCTGGACCTGAATCGGCCACAGGAGATTGCCGATTTCCTGATCACCCGTTTCGTCCTGATAACCGATTCTGCAGACAACAAAGGTTGACCTCATGACAGACAAGACGCCGTCGCAGCATGCCCGCGACGATTTCGATCCAAATTCACTGCGTGTCGACGAGGCCCGCAAACGCATCCTCGATGCACTGAATACCGTCAGCGGCACCGAACAACTCGCGGTGCGGCAGTGCCTCAGCCGGGTTCTCGCCGAGGACATCCATTCGACCATCAACGTGCCCTCGCACATCAACTCGGCCATGGACGGCTATGCCCTGCAGGGCAGCGATATCCCTGCCGATGGCACGGCCCGTCTCAACATCATTGGCCGCGCCATGGCCGGATCCCCGTTCTCGGGCAGCGTCGCTGCGGGACAATGCGTGCGCATCATGACCGGGGCCAAGATGCCGCAGGGTGCCGATACGGTCATCATGCAGGAAAATATCACTGTCGATGGTGAGCGAATCATCATCGGCACAGGCCACAAGGCGGGACAGAATGTGCGTCAGGCCGGTGAGGATCTGGCCACCGGCGAGCGTGTGTTCAGTGCCGGAAAGCTCATTACGCCGGCCGATCTCGGCATGCTGGCCTCCATGGGCATTGCCGAGGTGCGGGTGCAGCGGCGGGTGCGCGTGGCCTTTTTCTCCACCGGCGACGAGCTACGCAGTGTCGGTCAGCCGCTGGGCGACGGCCAGATCTACGACAGCAACCGCTATACCCTGCATGGCATGCTGACCCGTCTCGGCGTCGAACTTCTGGACATGGGCGTGATTGCGGATCGCCGCGATGACATCGAGAGTGCCTTTCAGAGTGCCTCACAGATTGCCGATGTACTGATCACCTCCGGCGGCGTATCCGTGGGTGAGGCGGATTTCGTCAAGGAGACGCTGGAGAAGATCGGCGAGGTCAATTTCTGGAAGATCGCCATGAAGCCGGGGCGTCCATTGGCCGTTGGGCGCATCGGGCAATGCCAGTTTTTTGGTCTGCCCGGCAACCCGGTGTCCGCCATGGTGACCTTTTATCAATTCGTTCAGCCGGCGCTGCAACGCTTGTCCGGGCAGGACGCGTCCCCTCCCCTGCGGCTAAAGGCAAAGACGGCCTCAGGCCTGAAAAAGGCGCCCGGCCGCATCGACTATCAGCGTGGCTGGCTGGAGACCGACGACCAGGGCGAGCTGGTGGTACACAGTACCGGTCAGCAGGGCTCCGGCATGCTGAGTTCCATGGGCAAGGCGAACTGCTTTATCGTCCTGCCATTGGAAAGCAAGGGTGTTGAGGCCGGTAGTCTGGTGACTGTTCAGCCGTTTGCGGGACTGATTTAAGCATCCGTTCCGGAAAAACTCAGGCATAAAAAACGTAACTACTCAGCCCATGCGGATCGGTCTGCCCTAATCCCGGCGGATATAGAGTCGGGTAGGAGCGGGCCATGCCCGCGATACTTCTCGGAGAGCGGTTGAAAATATCGTGAGGATTTCGTAATTATTGTCCGCAACACGTTTTACTGATGATGGCAGCACTTTCAAATAGCAAATAGGGGACAGACCACCAAATAGGGGACACCAAATAGGACACCAAATAGCACCAAATAGGCACCAAATAGGCACCAAATAGGGCACCAAATAGGGGACAGACCACGATTTCCATGAAAAATATGGGCTAAACCGTGGTCTGCCCCCTATCGTCCCCTATTGGTCCGTCCCCTATTGGTCTCTATTATTGGTCTCTATTGTCCCTACGTTGCAAATCACCGGCGGCAAAAAGCAGAGCGAGGAACGAGCGCCGCTTTTTGCCGTCCGAGTGTATTTTCCTTGGTTAGGCATAGCAGTTTCTAGTTCTGCCTTGATAGAAACATTTCCATTATTGGTGTACTACCGTCTTCAACTTCAGCGCGGTATTCCACTTGAGCTGAATCATATTCAAATATATAATGCATATTGCCACCGTATATCGTTAAATACCTTCCATTAAGGCTCCAGGTATTCACGCCCGGAAAGTAGAGATACGAATGTGGTTCTCCACTAAACCCCCAAACACCATCTCCGCGAAAATGTACGTAAAATCCGTTTGCCCAACCCTCTTCGACAACCGGATCTAGATTGTTAGATTCTGAAATAGAAACATATCTACCAAACCAATAACTATCTATTAAAGTATTAGATGTATCTCCACTATCTGCGAACCAAATACCACTACAACCATATATGTCCACCCAAACACCTGATGCCAAAGAACTTCCAAAATCTCCAGAAAAATCCACTACGCCATCACCGGAAAGTGCGAAACCACCTACAATCTTTCCGCTCGAATCGACACTTCCCGTTAATGTATAGGTGCCCCCCACTGTATCAATTACACGACCTGATATCTGAGAGTTTGAAATTTCCATGGTTCCAACAGCACCGTCGGCACATGTTCCACCGTCATTTGCGTATTGAGTTTTAGCAGCTACTGATAGCCTATATTCACCATCATTTTCACTATTACTGCCTCCACCTTCTGGGCCAGGATCAGCCCCCTCACCACCACATCCCACTAACCATGTTAAAACTATCAATATAAAAATCGCATTCTTCATCTTTAACGTCCTCATGCCCCAAGAAAAATGTTAGACTCCGAGGCAGTTTTGAGCCTAACTTATTAGTATCAAGCACTCCTGCCCTGATACATTGATATTGATGGCCAATTTGGGCATATTTTGTTTGTTATTTTCATTCAGAACTTATTCTCCAGGAATCACTATGTCAACCCAAGACCCCTGTGCGTCAACCTAGTCCCATACAGTCCAAATAGGGCAAATAGGGGACAGACCACGATTCCCATGAAAAATATGGGCTAAACCGTGGTCTGTCCCCTATTATTGTGCGTCAACCTAGTCCCATACAGTCCAAATAGGGCAAATAGGGGACAGACCACGATTCCCATGAAAAATATGGGCTAAACCGTGGTCTGTCCCCTATTATTATGGGCTAAACCGTGGTCTGTCCCCTATTGTCCTGGGCATGAATCGTGTGTGAATCGTGTGTGTCCTTGCAACGCGGTTGTTGTCGTGGTGGCCTTTCCTCCAGTCGCATTACACGCTTTCACAGGTACTACACCACCATCCGACTTCCTGAGCCGCATCAGCTGTTCTCGCTTTATTATCACTTGTCCAACTTACTTTCAATCATTGAAAGACAGCTCAGGATCTCGGTAATTGCTCCTGCATTACCCTACCTCCTGCATCCATGCAGTCGTCCCGAGTTGCCGATCATTCCCAGTGGTCACCAAGAGTAGGCCCTTTAGGGGACAGGGTGTAGCTACAGCATGATGTAAATATTTCTTTAACAAAATCTGATAGTTTGCTAGACTTTCTTGAAATCATAGCAAGAAGGTACTCTAAGTGGCTGCAGTGATTAAGAAAAACGACGGTAACACCCTTGTTCTGGAGG
>JAJRWE010000214.1 GCA_024276955.1 Gammaproteobacteria bacterium | reverse complement strand
TGGTGATGGATGAGTAATTCCCGCCCTTGAATCCGCCGTGGCAATTTTGGCAGCCGCTGGACCAGGTTGTATACGCAAAGGCCGTTGGTGCCCAAAGGGAAAAGCCGCCGATCACCAACCCCAATAGGGCCAATGAGAAAACCGATGCCACTTTTTTCTTTAAGGCCAGTGTCGTATTGGGTCCGGCAAACCACAGACCGGCGAGAACCCGCACCTTGCGTGCCGCTGTTCTCATGGGTTTATTCCTGTGCATTTTCTTTCTCCTTACATTTTTTAAAAAAAAACACCGCTGCTTGCTAGCGAGGTTCTCTCTCAGAAAAATTGACAACAAGATGGAACCATAGAGTCGTGTAATTCGTTTCCACTAATGCTGCTGTGTAATTGTCCGGTCAGTCTGTCTCTTCGCCAACCGTAGCCCACTCCATACAGCAACCCTAGTCCACAAGATGTGCACTGCAAGGGGTCAGGCCTTTACTTTATACAACTGCGGAATAGGTAGAGAATAACTTGAAATGGGAATCATGCTGTATTCGTCAACTCAACATGGAAGGTCTTGATTATGTCGCGCCCGCTTCGCATTGATTTTCCGGGGGCCTTGCATCATGTGATGCACTGGAGCTCGGTTCATCGTCCGGTTTTTCCCACGCTCGACCATCGTTCGCAGTTTCTGGATTTACTCAGGGAAATTCATCACGACTTTGCGGTTGATGTGTATGCCTTCTGCCTGATGGATGATGGCTATCAGTTGCTGATTCGCACACCCAGGGCCAACCTGAGTCGTGCCATGCGGCACCTGAACGGTGTATACACCCAGGTACACAACCGCCTGCAAGGCACGGATGGCCCCCTGTTCCGTGGGCGTTTAAAGTCCGTTGTGGTGGATGGTGACACCTATCTGGGGCGAATGACGCGCTATATTCACCGAAAGCCAGTGGATGCCGAGCTGGTGCAGTTTCCTGAGGATTATCCCTATTCCAGCTACCCGGCATATCTCGGTGATGTTGCTGCTCCGGGTTGGCTGCAGGTGGATGAGGCGCTGGCATTGTTCGGTGGCCAGTTTCGGCAGAATCGTTACCGTTGTTTTGTGGATGCCGGCGTGGATGAGGAGTTGCAGCGTTTTTATGCCGGCGGGCGGGTGAGCCCCGTGCTGGGTACACGTTCCTTTTGTGAGCGCATTGGCAGGATGGGGGGATGCGATGGTGACAAATTGCTACCCGCCGTGATGAGCGAGGCAGACCAGCTGGATATGGATTCGATCGTTACGGGCACGGCACGGTTCTTCGCTGTCGATGAACACAGTTTGTTGTTCGGCCAGCGCGGCAAAAGGAATTTACCGCGCGCCATCGCCATGGCCTTGTGCCACCAAGCGGGTGGATACTCGCTGGAGGAAGTGGCCGGGGTATTTGGCGTGAATTCATTGGCGGCTGTGTCCCTTGCTATATACCGCCTCAAGGCAAGGCTGAAGGACGCCCCCGGTCTGGCTCGTGATATGGAGATGCTGAGGGAAAGATTGTTCTAGCAGGCTGCAATAATTGAGGGAGAATTTGTTATACCACTTGCTGTATCACGCAATATAGAGGTGTTTTTCTACCGTTAATCGCGGGCATGGCCCGCTCCTACGGGGTACCGTTCTCTTCTCCGTCCACTGTCTGCCGGGCGTAATAGGCGGCGACGGCCTTGATTTCCAACAGGCTCAACACATCGGCCATGGCGTGCATGGTCTGGCTGGTGCGGGCGCCGTCCTGATATTCCTGCATGGCGACAATCAGATAGGCCTCGGACTGCCCGGCCAGGCGCGGATTGCCGGGCTTGGTGCTGAAGCCGCGTTCGCCGTGGCAGCGATCGCAGCGTTCTTTGATGAGAAATTGCGGCGATTCCGGTGGCCAGGTATCCGAACGTTGCGGCGGCTGGGCGCTGTAGTAGGCGGCGAGGTCGCGGATGTCGGTCTCGCTGAGGGCCTGGGCAGGGGCCTGCATCTTGTCGTTTTTGTACGCGCCGCTGGCGTAGGCTCGCGTGGCGTGGATGAAATATCGGGCGTCCTGTCCGGCCAGGCTGGGGGGGAAGGGGGCTGTGCTGATGCCACCTTCGCCGTGGCACATGGCGCAGGATTCGCTGAGCCGCTGGCCGGCGGCGGAATCGCCCTTGGCGGTGTTTTGCCGCTTTCCCGGTTCATGCATGGCGTAGTAGAAGCTGACCTTTTCGATGTCGGTGTCGCTGAAGTGGGAGACCAGCTTGCGCATCAGATCGTGCGGGCGGGTGCCTTGCTGGTAAGCCTTGATGACGGCGACCAGGTATTTTTCGTGCAGGCCGGTGAGGCTGGGCACACCGGGCTTGCGGCTGTTGCCGTTGTCGCCGTGGCAGCCGTTGCAGGAGGCGGCGATCTTCGCGCCATCGGCCAACGGGTCAAAGGCGCCACTGCTGGGGTTTTCGCTGAGTGGTGTTTCCGGCCGCTGGTGTGCGTAGTAGGCGGCGATGTTGGCAATGGTTTTGTTGCTCAGATGGTTGACGGGTTCCTGCATCAGCACTTCTTTGCGCCGCCCGTCGCGGTAGTCTTTGGTCGCCTTGATCAGGTATTCCATGGGCTGGCCGGCGAGGTTGGGCATGTAGGGGTTGAGGCTGTTGCCGTCGTAACCGTGGCAGCCGGCACAGCCGGTTGCGGCGGCCTTGCCGGCGGCTGGGTCGGCCTTGTGATGGCGGGAGGGGGGAGCCATTTTCGGCGTGCGGGTGGCGTAGTAGGCGGCGAGGTTATGGATGTCACGTTGGTTGGTGGACGCCTTGAACAGTTTCATGATGCCGTGCTGGCGTTCGCCGGTGAAATAGCTTTCCATGGCGGGGATGAAATATTCCAGGGACATGCCGGCGAGTCGGGGCACCACGTCTGAGCGCGTGGCGTTGCCTTCGGCACCGTGGCAGGAGTTGCAGCGTTCGGCAAGCTTCGCCCCGGCGGCGATAGTCTGCTTGTCCTGCAGGGTGCGTTTAGATTGCGTGCTCCGCACGGCACCGCGCCAGGGGGTGTCCAGTTGTGCGTAATAGGCGGAGACATCGGCCAGTTTGTCAGGGCCGAGGGCGTCGACGATGGTCTTCATCTTGTCGTGTTTTCGTGAGCCGTCGGCGTAGGCCAGCATGGAGCGGACCAGGTAGTCCTGCTCCAGTCCGGCGATGAAGGGGGAGCCGCTCCGGGCCAACACGCCGTCCATGCCATGGCATTCTGCGCAGTCTGCAGCGAGGGTCTTGCCGGCTTCAGCATCGCCGACCAGCACTGGTTCCGCAACCGCCTCTGGGGGCGGAGGGACGGGCTCGATGGGGGGGGTGTCTTTGCCGCCCTCACAGGCCGTGAGCAGCCAGGCGAGGAGGATGATAACGCCGTATCGCCAGATCATAATGAATGCGCTTTAGTCGTACTGGTGCCGGACGATGTCGCTGGCGTCCACGGCATCTTCAGGCAGTTTGAAGAACCACATCTGATACAGGGAGATGACAAACTGCACGGCGAAACTCGCGCCCATGAAGGCGCCGCTGATGATCAGCATCCAGGCGTAGGGTTCGAACACCTTGGTGATGAACCAGGAGGAGATATCCAGGGCGATGGCGACGAAGGGGGTGGTGACGATGGCGATCTTCAGCCACTCTCGGCGCAGGTAGGCGTGGCTGAAGATGGTGCTGACAATGAAGAAAATGAAGGTCAGTCCAAACAGATGGATATGCGAGACGCGCACCAGGGTATAGATGTCGACGCCAGTGTCCTGTTCAGCCGTCAGTTTGACGTTTTCGTAGCCTTCCAGGCTGGGGAGATGGGGGTTGCGGTTGTTGTGGCAGGCCACGCAGCGTTTCTTGAAAATGGCGGCGGTGGTGCCCTTGTATTCCTCTTCACTCGCACCACGGCGCACCCAGTCGATGATTGTCAGGTTTTCTTCCGGCGGCAGCATGTTCGACATGGGGCCCATCAGGGAGGACTCCAGTCGAGTACTGGTCTTGCTGCCGCTGTAGGCGATGACCAGGTCTTCCACCGACAGCATGGGGTCGCCGTCCCGCCCGGCGTGGGACTCAAACACGTACAGGCTGGCAAAGGCGTAGCCGAGGCCGAGGATCAGCAGGGTGCTGGTGTAGACCACGCGCTGCACCAGGGGGAGTTCCGTGAAGGGGATGAAAAATCGCCAGCTCATGACCTGTTACCTCGGGCCGTGCATGCCCCGTCGTTGTCGGAATCTACAAGGGAGGTTAGGGGGCCATGAATGTATATTTGCTGAACGGCCTGCTTGGTCTTTGTCGGTATGTATGTGTCCGCTGTCTGACTGGCATGGCTTGTGTGGCCGGATTGCCGGCTTACTTACTGTTGTCGCAGTTTTATCAGTGCCTTTTTCTGCTCGGGGGTCATCCATAGGGTAAATAGAGTGCCCGACAGTGACATGCCAAAGCGCACCTTTATTTTGCCGTAATCCCGGGTGAGGATGAAGCCGTCTTCGAAATTTGGACTTGCCAGTTTGATTTTTTGGTTTTCACAGAGAAACAGTCCAACTTTTCCGCTTATCGGCTTTACCATCCGTGAGCCTTCCAGTACGCCATTATAGGTGAAGTTGGTGATACCACACCTGACGTCACGCGGGCCCAGCATTTGATAATTGTCCTCTGCGGGGGGGGCCGCCATCGTGGGACCGCCGGCCAGGGATGCGAGGAAGAAGGAAGTAAGGAGAAGGCTGCGTCGTAGGGTATTCATGTCTGATCGGGACTCCGGCAGTTACAGTGATGGGCCACTGTAGCAGGCAGCGGCGAGTGGGTAAAAAATATCACCTTGGATGGGTATCAGTCATTCGATGTATTGTCGAGGTTGGGCGCCAGTCAATGGGGTGAGGCCATATATGGGGTTCGTACCTCACCTCGATCTACTGCGCTTGACATAGTAATCCATTGGATTACTATTAAGTTATGCAAGCAATAGTTGAATTGCCCGAATTCCAGCGAAGATCAGCTGGTTTACTGTCAGGCACTGAAAAACAAGGAATCATCAATTACTTGGCCGCACATCC
>JAJRWE010000213.1 GCA_024276955.1 Gammaproteobacteria bacterium | reverse complement strand
GGCGCTTGCGCTGACGGGCTGTGATGATGCCGAGGCGCCTTCTCCGCGCCTGCAGGTGGGCGATGTGCTGCCGCCGTTGCCAGTGGTGGATCTCAAGGGACGGCCGCTGACCCTGAGGCCTTCGCCGGGCAAGCTGCTGATCCTCAATATCTGGGCGACATGGTGTGCGCCCTGCCGTGAGGAGTTGCCCAGCCTGCAGCGTCTGGCTGCGAAGCTGGATCCGGCGCGTTTCGAGCTGTTGCTGTTGTCGGTGGATGACGACGAACACCTGGTGCGCGAATTCCTCATCGACCGCAAGGTGCGCCTCACCAGCCTGCTCGACCCGGACATGTCTGCGTCCGACGATATCCTTGGCGTTCGCCTATTCCCCTCGACCTATTTTGTGTCTCCCGATGGCCGCATTGCAGTGCTCATGGAGGGTGCGCGTGAATGGGATTCAGCGGAGATACTGGCGCAGATAGAGGCCATGCATCCTGTGCGGTAGAGACGCATCGCTGAACAGTGCTAAACTCGGCGGCTTTCGGCGCAAGCTAGGGGCCTGTCGGGTTTGGGAATAATCTACTGCGCTGGTGGGAGAGCGGCCAAAATATCCCCGCTTTTTCGTTAAATAGAACCACTATTCGCCTCAAAATCGGAAACATTTTGACTCGCTCTCCCGCCATGCTCGCTACGATTACCCAAACCCGACAGACTCCTAGAGTGGGGGCGTAGCGGGATGCTTGAGATCCGCGATCTCGAATGCGTGCGGGGTGATCACCGTCTGTTTACAGGCTTGAATTTTTCTCTGCAGGGTGGGGAACTCCTGTACCTGCGCGGGTCAAACGGCAGTGGCAAGACCAGTCTGCTGCGCACGGTTTGTGGCTTGCTGGAGCCCACCGAGGGCGAGGTGCTGTGGAAGGGCGGGAATGTCCGTTCACAACGCGATGAATTCAATGCCGAACTGACCTATCTGGGGCACCTCAATGGTGTCAAAGGTGAGTTGACGGCGTTCGAGAATCTGCAGTTGGGTGGCGCCCTGTCGGGACTGGCTGTCAGTGAGGATGATATTTATCATGCCCTCGAGCGCATCGGCCTCGGTGGCCGTGAGGATTTGCCGACGCAGGTGCTGTCGCAGGGGCAGAAGCGCCGCGTTGCTCTGGCCCGGCTGTTGCTAAGCCAGGCCAGCCTGTGGGTGCTGGATGAACCCTTCACCGCGCTGGATGTGGGCGCGGTGGATCAGCTGGCCAAGCTCATCGAGGCCCATTTGCAGAAGGGCGGCATGGTTATGTTTACCACCCACCAGGCGGTGGATATTCGTGCCGGTGCGGTGCGTGAAGTGAATCTGGACGCGCTGGACTCATGAGCGACGGTGTCCTGACATCGGGAGTACAGGGCGGGCTGTTTGCGGCCTGGCGCGCAATGCTGGTGCGCGACCTGACCCTGGCCATGCGCCGCCGTGCCGACGTGCTGACCAGCCTGTTTGTCTTCATCATCGTGGTGAGCCTGTTTCCGCTGGGCGTGAGCCCGGAGATGTCGGTGCTGCGCGGTATCGCCCCCGGCGTGATCTGGGTGGCGGCGCTGCTGGCCACCATGCTGTCGCTGGGGCGCATGTTTGCCGATGACCATCAGGACGGCAGTCTGGAGCAGATGCTGCTGCTGCCGCATCCACTATCCATGCTGGTGCTGGGCAAAGTGCTGGCGCATTGGCTGGTGTCGGGCCTGCCACTGGTGCTGTTGTCGCCCCTGCTGGGTATGCAACTGGGAATGGAAGGCGAGGCCATCGGCCTGTTGATGGTGACCCTGCTGCTGGGCACGCCGGTGCTGAGTTTGATCGGTGCCACCGGTGCGGCGCTGACTCTGGGGGTGCGCGGCGGCGGGGTATTGGTTTCCCTGCTGGTGCTGCCGTTGTATATTCCTGTGCTGATTATTGGCACCGGGGCGGTGGATGCCGGCATTTCCGGAATGGATTATGAGGGACACCTGTCCCTGCTGGGCGCTTTCCTGGTGATAGCGCTGCTGACCACGCCGCTGGCCACCGCGGCGGCGTTGCGTATCAGCGTTGAATAGCGAATTGTTAAATAAGAAACAATATCAGGGGCTGCTACGGCAGATCCCGGAGAGTGATCAATGGCTTTGAAGGATTCCATCGCGTGGTACCACTTTGCTGCGCCAAAGAACTTTTATCCGCTGGCCGGCAAGATGATTCCCTGGTTTTGGGGGCTGACCATCGTGCTGCTGCTGGTGGGGCTCTATCTCAGCTTCTTTGTCGCCCCCACGGATTACAAGCAGGGCGAAAGCTACCGCATTATCTTTATTCACGTGCCGGCGGCCTGGATGTCCATGCTCATCTATCTGGTGATGGCGACCTACGCCATCATCGGCCTAGCCTGGAAGGTGCGCCTGGCGGACATGATGGCCTCCGCACTGGCGCCCACCGGGGCCATGTTCACCTTTCTCGCCCTGTGGACCGGCGCCTTCTGGGGCAAGCCCACCTGGGGTACCTACTGGGTGTGGGATGCGCGCCTGACCTCTGAACTGATCCTGCTGTTTCTTTATATCGGCTTTATTTCCCTGCAATCCGCCATCGACGACCCACGCCGCGCCGCCAAGGCCTCGAGTCTGCTGGCCATTGTTGGCGTGATCAATCTGCCCATCATCTATTTTTCCGTGCAGTGGTGGAACACCCTGCATCAGGGTGCCTCCGTTAGCCCCACCATGGCACCGAAGATGGCCACGATTATGCTCACGGCCATGCTGATCATGACTGTTGCCTTCTGGATGTACACCATCGCGATTGTTTTGATGCGTGTCAGGCGAATTATTTTGGAAAGAGAGCGTCAGACAACCTGGGTGATGGAATTGCTCGGTGATGAAACGGTTGGCGAAAAGGATGGGCGGAAATGAGTGAATTCTTTGCCATGGGTGGCCACGGCTTCTACATCTGGGTCTCTTACGGTGTTACCGCCCTGTTCATGATCACTGAAGTGATTGCCGTGATACGCGGCAAGCGCACGGTAGAGAAACGTCTGGCGCGGTTGGCCCGAACCCTGTCACGATCCGAATGATTATTCAGGCCGTGACAGGGTTCGGGAACCGGGGCGTGCAGACAGAATGTACAACTAAGGATTAAACAGCATGAAAACACGTCACAAGCGTATGGCATTTATTTTGGTGGGCTTGGCCGGTCTGGGTGTGGCGGCCTGGCTGGTGCTGAATGCACTGAACAGTAACCTGGCCCTGTATATCAGTCCCACGGATGTGCTGGCCGGCGATGCGCCTAAGAACCAGACTTTCCGCCTCGGTGGCCTGGTGGTGGAAGAAAGCCTGGAACGCGAGGATGACGGTCTGACCGTGCACTTCAAAGTGACCGACAGCGCCAATACCATCCCGGTGACGTTTACCGGCATCCTGCCGGATCTGTTCGAGGAAGGGCAGGGTGTGGTGGCGCAGGGCAAGATGCAGGGCGGGGTCTTTATTGCCAGCGAGGTACTGGCCAAGCACGATGAAAACTACATGCCGACACAGGTGGCCGACATGCTCGAAGAAGGCGAAAAACTCAACCAGCAAGAGCAGGCGGGTGGTTCTGCGACGGTCGTTCCACAGACGCCTTAGCCGGCACGGAAGAAATATCGTGTATTCCGACCTTAATCCCAAATAAACAAATCCGAAGCAAGGCAAGGTAACCGACCATGATTCCAGAAATTGGACATTTTGCGCTCATTCTGGCGCTCTGCGTGACCCTGGTGCAGGGGGTTGTTTCCATCGCTGGCGCACAGCTAGGGATTCGTTCCTGGATGGAGCTGGCGCGACCGGCGGCGCAGGCCTATTTCGTTTTTATTGCGGTGGCCTTTGGCTGTCTGACCTACTCCTTTATCGTCAATGATTTTTCGGTGAAATATGTCGCTTCGGTGTCCAATTCCATGCTGCCTCTCCAGTACCGGATTGCCGCAGTCTGGGGTGGACATGAGGGATCATTGTTGCTGTGGGCGCTGTTGCTGGGTGTGTGGACGCTGGCG
>JAJRWE010000026.1 GCA_024276955.1 Gammaproteobacteria bacterium | reverse complement strand
GGGTCGCACGACCGCTGTTCGGCAGGCCGATGTCAACAATTGGATCACTCCCTTCAACAACGCCGTTGGCACCCAGACCATGTACTGCACCGACTGCCATGGTTCGAATACGGCGGCGGGAACCGTGGATCCGGATCCGGGACAGGAAAACGGCGCCGCGTGGGGTCCGCACGGGTCGAGCAACTATTTTCTGCTCAAGGGCGACTGGAGCGGCAACGTGCCGGGCTCACCGGAGAACGACTTCACCAACCGTCTGGGCACCGGCGAAGATACGGCCTCCAACGACCACCTGTGCTTCAAGTGCCATGAGTATGAGCAATATGCCTCCACTGCCGGTATCACCCGGGCCAGTGGCTTCGGCGGTTCCTCTTGCGGCATGATGTGTTCGCCGGGGACCACACGTATCAATATGCACCGGTTTCACGTCGCCCAGGTGAGCAACTTCCGCTGTAACCTGTGTCATGTGGCGGTGCCGCACGGCTGGAAAAACAAGGCGTTCCTGGTGAACCTCAACGATGTGGGCCCGGAAGGCGGCTATGCTTCCACGGGTAACCAGGTGCGCAACGGCACCCGTGCGGGCTACGTCAACGGTCCCTACTACAACCGCGCGGTGCTCAAGGTCTACAGCTTTGCCACCAGCGGCAACTGGTCGGCGGGTAACTGCGGCTCCCGGGGTTCGCCCGGCAACGGTCGTACCGGGGTGAGCTGGATGGTAGGCGGTTCCGAGGCCTGCACCACCGTGCCTTAGCCTGTGGCACGTTATTCCGCTATATTGCCCCGCATGTCTCATTTCGGAGTGATTCTGCGATGGTTGCCCATCTTCGTCTGCGTATTGCTGGCGGTCTCGGCTCACGCCGGGCCGGCACGTTTTGCGTTTACCGTTAACGGCCTGGATTTCAGCCTCTCCCGCTACCAGATCGAGTCCGATGGCCGCCTGCGTCACCTGGGGCATATCCCTCTGCGCAAATCACCACCGGCCGTGGTGGTGGATCCGTCGGGCCGGTTTGTACTGGCGATCTCGAAGGCCGAAGGCCTCATCAACGTGTTCCGCCTGGATCCCGCCAGCGGTGATTTGACCCCCGTGTCCGGCTCGCCCTTCGAGACCGGGGCTCGTTCGCCCTTCGACATCGTCTTTCATCCCGCAGGCCGATTTGTCTACGTGGCGGCCCGTTTCGGCGGCGTTGGCGCCTATGCCTTTGATGGTGAGAGCGGTGCTCTCATGTCTTTGCCCGGCTCGCCCTTCAAAGCCCAGAAGCGCACGCGTTCGGTGGTAATGCACCCTTCGGGGCGCTTTATCTATGCCGTCAATGGCTATTCCAACAGTGTCTCCGCCTACGCCATCGACCCGCAAAGTGGTGTCTTGCGCGAAATGCCGGACTCGCCTTTTGCCGTGGCCAGGATCGATGCGATTGATTACCGTGCGTTAAAAATGGAAGATGTGCCCGCCGGTGCGGGCGGCATTCCCTACCATATGGCCCTGGATCCGGCCGGGCGCTTTGCCTTTGTGGTCAACTGGGCGGCGGCCAACGTCAGCGTGTTTCGCATTGCCCCGGACGATGGCCGCTTGACGGCGGTGGCGGGTAGTCCCTTCTTCACCGGTTTCAACCCCTACAGCGTCACCGTGCATCCCTCCGGGCATTTTGTGTACGTCACCCAGTGGTCCACCAGCGAGATTGCGGTGCATGCCCTCGATCCCGTCACCGGCCGGCTCAGTCCCGTGCCGGGCTCACCCTTCGCCAGTGGGGGCACAGGCCCCGTGGCACTGGTCTTTAACGCCGAGGGCGGCCAGGCCTATGTGCCGAACTATGAATCCAATGATGTGGCCCTGCTGGACGTGGATATCACGACGGGTGCGCTGCGGTTGCGGGAGACCATAAAGACCCGCTCCGGCCCCTGGGATCTGGTCCTGACCGGGGGCGGGCCGGTGACGGCGCAGTCGCCGCAGCTCATTGCGGCGCGGGGAACGGCCGGGCTGGCGATGGTTAATTTGGCCAAGGGTGACCTTTCCTTCATGGCGACAGCTAAAACCAATGGGGCGGCGCAGGCCGTGGCGGTGCGCCCCGATGGGCGCTTCGCCTATGCCGCCAACGCCGACCGCAATACCCTCACGACCCTGCGCATTGGGTCTGCGGGTCTCAGCACGGTAGCGGGCGGTACGGTGGCCACGGGCCGACGGCCGGCGGCGATGGCCATCGACATCAATGGCTGGTATCTGTATGCCGTCAACAGCGACGATGACACCCTCACGGCCTGGTATCTCGACCCGGACAGCGGCATTCCCCGCCCGGTACAGCGCGCACCGGCGCGGACCGGGCGGCGACCGGTGGCGGTGACCCTCGATCCCGCGGCACGTTATGCCTTCGTGGTGAATGCGGGATCGAACGATATTTCCGTATTCCGTTACCTCACCAGCACCATGCCGCTGCTTATCGATAGCCACAAATACGGTTCCCCCTTTGCCGCCGGCAAGGAACCCGTGGCGCTGGCCGTAGAGCCGAACGGGCGCTATGCCTATGTGGCCAACGCCGCTTCCAGTGATATTTCGGCCTATCGCATCCAGCATCAGGTCGGAGCCCTGTCGGCCCTGCCCGGCTCGCCCTTCAAGACGGCGAAGCGGCCGCTGGATCTGACGGTGCATCCATCGGGGCGCTGGTTGTTTGTCGCCAACCGTGATGCTTCACAGGTCTCAATCCATGGTATTGAAAAAGGCTTGGGTGCGCTGGCACTGGCCGTGCGTGAGTTGAAACTGCCGGTGCAGCCCGGGTCACTGCGGCTGGATCCGGAGGGGGACATCCTGTGGGTGCTGTCAGAGAGTGGTCGGCGCCTGCTGCGCCTTGCTGTCGACGGCGCAACGGGCGGGCTGACGTTGCTGAGCGATGAGTCGCTGGAGCAGCCTATCGTCGATCTGGCGGTCGTGGCTGGATCACGCAGGTGATGTACTGCTCGCCCGGTACGATGGCGGGGGTCTGGAATTGCGTCACGGTCCGCAGATCGCGTACCACTGCGCTTACCAAATCCCCGGAATGAATCGGTATTTCACCTTTTTTCGGTACTCGCGGTATTCGGCGAATTTCGACAGGTGACGCTCCTCGGTGAGGGCGCGCAACACGTAAATGACCCCCCAGCCCAGGTAGCCGAAAAGAAACCTGGCGGTCCAGAATCGGCGATAAAAGGCCGATTGCAACAGCCAGAACAGCAGCTTGGTGGTCGTGCCCGGGTGGCGGATGAGGCCATACATGCCGCGGGTCTGCAATTTTTTAAGGGTGATGTTGGCCACCGAGGGGCCGAGTGAAACATCGGTGTAAATGTGCACGCCGAGCAGCAGGGCCTCGGCAATCTTGAGGGCGTAGAGCAGGCCGATACTGACGTAGACCAGGTCGCCGGGCTGGCCGGTGGCGACGAAGGGGGCGAAGGTAAACAGTGTGCCGGTGGCCTCGTTGAGTGGCGGATAGCTGCTCAGACAGACTAGCCAGCCGCCGAGGGTGAGATCGATGGAGCGTGAGCGGTTTTCCAGCCAGCGCGATTCCATGGCGTAGGCCACGCTGGCGTTGAGGATGTCCATCAGCCACAGCATGGCGATAAGGGCCAGCACCCAGCTCATGACTTGGCTGCCGTCGAGGCCGGCGTACAGCGATTGCAGTGTGTTCATGCTGGCCGGCCCTACCTGTTCCACCATCACCGGTAGAAAATAGGCGCGCATGACCAGGTTGAGGAAGACCTTGCGGTTGTACGGGCGGCGCAACACGCGCAACAGCGGCGTGCGGTCGTCACCGTAACGCAGACGCCGCCACAGCTGGCGGCCGATCTGGCGCAGGACGTGCAGCATGCGGATGGCCGGATCATAGAAATCTTCGCGCCGTGAGGCCTTGAAGGTGAGGGTGAGGGCGAAGTAGGGGATACCGGCCCACAGATAGATGTGCAGGAAATCGGCGAACAGTTGCTGGGTGGTCTGGTGCTGCCAGTTGTTGTACCAGGGGGTGAAGAGATAGAACTGGTAGCCGCCGTAGAGCACCACCAGCCAGACCAAATAGCGGGCGATGGAGCGCCGCAGCAACTGGGCCGGCTCGATATTGCCGTCGATGCGATAGAGGCCGCCGCAGCGGCACTGGCGGATAAAATAGACCGAGCCGTAGAGTACCGCCAGTGCCAGCACTGGCAGGAAAATATAGTCCTGTTCCAGTCCCAGCAGATGGAACAGGAGCAGTGATCCCGCGGTCACAAGCAGGGTGGCTGAAACATAGAAATGGGGGGAGAGGGCCTGTCGCATATCGTGGTGGGTGCGGGTTCCTGATGGTAATGCCGGGCCAATCTACCACAGGCGCAGGCGCACGGCCGGTTCGCCGCCAGCTGCGACGCGTTATACTGCCCGGCTCTGACGTCTGAGTGGCATATCATATGGTGCAAATGTTACAGGCCTTGGCCTCTCTGAAGCTGACCCTGCTGGGCATGGTGCTGCTGGGTATCGGCGCGGCGCTGAGTTATGGCAATCCGGAGCATGTCTCCGTCTGGGTGCTGGTGGCGCCGCTGGCCTTGCTGGCGGCCAACCTTGCCGCCGCTATTCTCACCAACCCGCGTATCAATCGCCAGCCCGGCCTGCTGGTGTTCCACGTCGGTCTGCTGGGCATGGTGTTGCTGGCGGGCATCGGCCGCCTGACCCACCTTGATGCCCATTTGGAGATTGGCCAGGGACAGGCCTTCAGCCCCGAATTGTTGATGGATGTGCGTGAGGGGCCATGGCATGCCGGGGCGCTGGATAAGGTGGCCTTTACTCAAGGGCGTTTTACGGTGGACTATGCGCCGGAGTTGCGGCGTGGTCTGACCCATAGCCAGGTCTTCGTGCCGCAGCCGGATGGCTCCGTGCTGGAGGTTGATGTGGGCGATGATCGCCCGCTGGTGCTGGAGCGCTACCGTTTCTATACCACGCACAACAAGGGTTTCGCGCCGGTGTTGACGTGGATTCC
>JAJRWE010000212.1 GCA_024276955.1 Gammaproteobacteria bacterium | reverse complement strand
GCCGCTCATATTGCCCGCAAGCTGCAGCATGTTGCGGATTTCATCTGCGGTGCCGTCACCCAGCCGCCTTTGTACCAGGGCTGTTGCTTTATCCAGGTCGCCCATATTGAGGGCGCGGTTGATGGCGATGGCGTCTACGCCAACTCTGCGTGCAACGGTCATCGCGTCTCCGACGTTGAGCGGATCCCCGAGCAGGGTATTGAGCTGGGTGGCGGCCTGGTCGTACTGCTGGTTTTGCAGAGCCGTGAACACCGTGTTCAGTTGCTTTACCTGGCCGCTCGCCTGAACCAGTTGGCGCTGTAGTCCGGCATCGTCGCTCAGCTGATAACCGGCTTCCATCAGGCTCAGGCCGGCGCCAACCCAGTCGTTTTCTTTTACGCGTTGGTCTACCGTGGCGGCTGTGGAGGCCAGGCGCAGGAGCTTGCCCAGATTGTCCACGGCGGCGGGATCCATGCCGGCATAGCGAACGACATCGCTCATGATCATGTCTGCCGCTCGATTCCAGTCTTTGCTCTTTATGGCCTGCTCCAGGGTTCTGACGTTGCCGCCGATGTCCTGGATCGTTGCCAGGGTTTGCCCCCATTGGCTCTTGTCGTCCACATAATTGCCCGCCAGGCTCGCGCCGGCCAGCAGTGCGCCCAGCTCATCGCCTTGCTTGAGGCTGGTTTTGACCACCACGGCTTTCTGATAGAGTTCCGCTGCGCTCTTTAGTTGATCCAGGTTTGTGCCCGGTTGTGCGTTGTTTATCACCGTCAGGATCAAACCATCGATGCGGCCGGTTTGTTGCGCCTGGTACGCTGCCATGCCGTATTGGCCATATTGGCTCACTGAATTCAAGGTACTGACCGTGTTCGCGCTCAAGCCTAATAACTTCGCATTACTGGCCGCACCGCCCATCGCACTCAGCGCCCCCATGGCTGCCTGCATGAAGTTACCGCTCTTGATGCCCTGATAAACCTGATAGGCGGCTGAGGCAATGCGCAGAATGACCGCGACAGGTGCAAGAAAGGGAATAAACTGCATCACAAACAGAATTTTTTGAAACAGGCTGCTTGCCATCACGTTCTTAAAGGCATTCCAGGCGCCTTGCCAAGCGTCGCTGATCGCATTGCCGACGGACTCAAACGCATTACCAATGGCTCTCCCGACGGACTCAACTGCATTAACAATGCCCTTAAAGATCTTGCCAAAGATAAACTCAACAGCCGTTTCACGTCCATCGACGGTAATCACACCTTTATCGTTTTCATTACGTATAGTGGCAATGTCTTGCGCACTCAAATTTTCGCCCGCCAGCAAGCGGCGAAACATTTCCCCTTCGTCACCACGGGTGTCTGCCGTATTGAGCAGCTCATCCAGGGCGTGGCCGATCTCTTCCGCAAGAGCCGTCTGCGCCAGTTCAGGATCAGACAGAACTGACTCACTGAGATAAACCACGTTGCGTTTCGCATCGTATGCGCCCAGACCTTGGGTCTCACCCTGCTTCAAGGTTTCATCGCTCACCACCTCGATATCCGGCAACCAACTGAAATCTCCCTGTAATGCCTTACGTCTTAGCGTCACCGCCATGTCGCGGTCGATGTCAGACCCGAATGCGGCACTCAATAATTGATAAAATTTGTGCGGGTCTGAGGCCAGCTCACGAAATTTATCGGCGAACTGTGCTTTAAGCGCCGTTATCGCCTTATCATATGAAGCGGTATCACCCACATCGCCGCTTGCTGCAGTCCCAATCGTGCCGTGATAAGACGGGGTTAAAAGTTGGTTGCCTGCAAAACTGGAAACAGGAATCGACATGGGTGCATCCTCGCTGAAACGAACAATAGACGGTTGAATGCTCATAACGTAATCGCCAATACCGTGAAAAACCAGTTGGGAGCTGCCCTAGTCAGGGTCAACCCTAGTGGCTCCTGTTTTCCCACTCGCCCATGACAAAGAAAAACCAGACGGAGGTAAGTAGTTACCCCAGCTGGTCAACAGTCTCTGCATGAGTGAGAATATTAACCCGGCAACAATATATGTCGTATTCAGGGCTTCAAGAATGGTCCGGATCAAGGCGGGGTTAATCCGACGAGGAGCTTAAGGAGAAGAGCCATGAAGAAATTGACCGTCCTGATATTACTGGCGGGTGTACTGGGCCTGCTGTACGGGTGTGGCGGCGGAGGGGGGTCGGATACGCCGCCTGGTGGTGATCCCGGGGGTGGTGGTAACGGTGGTGGCGGTGACGACCCTGGCGATGGTGTCAATGGCGAGTTGAAGGGGCTGGTGTTTCACAAAGATTCGAAGAGGGCAGGGATGTACATGCTGGATCTCGCCACCGGAGATCGATTCATCTATCCCATCCCAGGGGAAGGCATAGCATTGCCGACGCGGGATGGCAGCGAGACCGTGCAGGTAGTCCCCCAGACCGGTAACACTGCCCGGGTAGAAATTCGTGACGCCATCGGACGTCTGATGAGCGCCTTCGAACTCTCCCAGGGCCTGGGATTCGCTATCAGGCTATCGCCGGACCGTCAGACAATAGCGGCGTTCTGGTCCAACGAGGAGCAGAACGGGGCTGATGCACCGACGAAGTTCACCCTGTTTTCCCGCGACGGCCAGCAGTGGCAACAGCCTTTTACGGATCTCTCTATTCGCAGCTTCGACTGGCTGCCTGACGGCGGACTGGTGTTTGCCGCAGGCGACGGGATCTACGTCAGCGGCCCGGACTGGCAGCAGGCGCGGCTGGTGCGCGAGTTCAATCGGCGCTTTGGTGAAATCGCCGCCAGCCCCGATGGCCGGCAGGTCGCCTTCACACTGGAGCAACCGGATTCCACCCTGGACTCACGGGACGTATGGGTGATGAATCTGGCCGATGGCGGACTGAGGCAATTGACTGCCTCACGGCCAAACAGAAACAGCGATCATTGGAATCCGGCCTGGTCACCGGATGGCCAATGGATCGTCCTTCCCAAAGGTGTGGGTGGCCGGGTTCTCAGCCAGAATGTTTGTGCCGGTTTGTATGCTGTGCCGGCAACGGCGGAACGCGTGGACCTGAGAGCCGGCAAGAAAGCCATCTGGCCGGCGCGCGAGCTTTTGGCTTATACGGGCATAGTGCGTCATGAATGGCCCCTGCCTGTTGTCGATGCGTGTGGCTATGGACCGCTGACGTTTTGGCTGCCACCACCCCCGGCCGGATCCACCGACCCCGGTTCACTACCGCAGGAGGCGGGAGCGGCCAACCAGGGACTGACGGGCACCCTGTATTATCGTCAAAAAAAGGGCAGCTTGTGGGAAACCTGGGCGCTGGATCTGTATAGCGGCGTCCGCACCCGCTTACCCGACAGCATCAAAGGGACAGCGGCTTCGGCGGATGGCGGGACATTCGCCTATGTCACCAATGAGGCGGATGTGGACACGGTGGTTCTCGTCGGGCGTGACGGCAGAGAGGCTGAACGCTTCAGCCGTTCCCATGCCCTTTCGGGCCCGGTACGGTTCTCGCCGGACGGCAGCCTGCTGGCCTTCACGGCGGACGAGAGCGTCGAGGCAGGACAGACCATGCGCAATGAAAGTGTCATGGTGACGACGCGGGACGGCGAGACTCTGGCGCGCTTTCCGGGCTTTAAAGACTATGCCTATGGCTGGCTGCCTGATGGTGACCTGGTGCTGGGTGGCGCGGACGGCATCTATCGCGGGAATATACAACTTGGCACCACAACCCGGCTGTTTCCGCTGACGGACAAGGTCGTGGGGCTGGCCGTGAGTCCTGATGG
>JAJRWE010000211.1 GCA_024276955.1 Gammaproteobacteria bacterium | reverse complement strand
GCTGCGCATGCGCGCCATCTGCAGGTGCTGGTGCGGCGCCAGTGAATCTCCGAACCAGGCATCGTTGCTGACGTTGACCAGTACGGTGGCCTCTGGCAAGGCGCGAATCACCTCTTCGCCAAAGGCGTCCTCATAACAGATGGACACGGCGATCTTCTGTCCGGCCACGTTGAGCGGCGGCTGCGTGGCCGCGCCACGACTAAAGTTCGCCATCGGTACCTGGAGGATATCCAACAGACTGCCCAGCAACCACTTGAGGGGAATATACTCACCGAAGGGCACGAGATGGTGCTTGCTGTAAATCTGTGTCGGATCACCGACCGCCACCACGCTGTTGTAATAGGTCTCCGGCGCCGATTCAGGACGTACCGGCAGACCCAGCATCAGGTTTGAGCCATGCTCCGCGGCCTCAGCGGCCAGGCCCTGCAAGAATCGCTCGGCCTGATGGTAGTAGGCCGGCAATGCCGTCTCCGGCCAGATGACGATATCACTGTCGGCCCAGTGTTGGCGGGACAGACGCGTGTAGAGATCAATGGTCGGCTGACGCTGCTCGGGCAGCCACTTGAGATTCTGCGGCACATTGCCCTGGATCAGGCTGGCGCGCAGTGCCTTGCCGGCCGGCGCCGACCATTCCACCTGTGACAGTCCCGCCCCCAGCAACCAGATAGCCAACAAGGGCAATATCGGCAACCAACGCCGCGCCGGCATCTGCCAGGCCAGCACCAACAGCCCGGCACTCAGCGTGATCAGCCAGCTGATGCCGTATACGCCGAACACTGGCGCCACGCCGGCGAGCGGGGAATCGGTCTGACTGTAACCCAATGCCAGCCAGGGAAAGCCGGTCAACACCCAGCCACGCGACCACTCCAACAATCCCCACAAGGCCGGCAAGACCAACAGTAATTGCAGCCGCGAGGAAAGCATCGAAAAATAACGGCGATACAGCCAGCCGGTGAACGCCGGAAAGGCCGCCAGCACCAGCACGAACAGCACCGTCGACAACAGAGACAGCGAGACACCCATGCCACCGAAGCGATACATGCTCACTGCCACCCAGGAGGTGCCCAGACCGAAATAGCCAACACCAAATAGATAGCCCGCGAGAGAGGCATGGCGGGCAGACATCGTTTGCCACAACCAAAAAAGCATCGCGAGGGAAATAACCGCCAGCGGAAAGAGGCCAAACGGGGCGAAGGAAAACGGCAGGGCAAGCCCGGCAAGCAATGCCACCAACAGCCAGCGCAAGGGAAGCCGGGTCAGCCATCCCTTCATGGCATCAGTCCTCGCTGGCGGTATCTGACTTGGCGGCCTCGGCATCGACGGTCAGGCGCAGCAGGTAGATACGCCGGCTGTCCGCGCGCAGCACCTTGAAACGGTATGGCCCCAAATGGCAGACCTCACCACGCTGGGGCAGGTGACCGAACTCGTGCATCAGCAGGCCACCGATGGTATCGAAATCATCGTCGCTGAAATCGGCGCCGAAATAGTCGTTGAAGTCTTCGATGGGTGTCAGCGCCTTGACCGTGTACTTGTTGTCGGAATGACGCACGATGGACACATCGTCATCGATATCGTGCTCATCCTCAATGTCGCCGACAATCTGCTCCAATACATCTTCGATGGTCACCAGCCCGGCCACGCCGCCGTACTCGTCGACCACGATGGCCATGTGGTTGCGATTGGCGCGGAATTCATTCAGCAACACGTTGAGGCGCTTGCTCTCGGGAATGAACACCGCCGGGCGCATCAGATCACGCAGGTTGAAACGCGGCTCATCATCACCGCAACGAGCGGCACGCTGGCCGAAATAGGTCAGCAGATCCTTGGCCAGCAGAATACCGATGACCTCATCACGGGTGTCACCAATCACCGGGAAACGCGAGTGGGCAGAATCCACTACCACCGACAAAAATGACTCCGGCGGTTCATCCTGCTTCACCACCACCATCTGCGAGCGGGGCACCATCACATCGCGCACTTGCATGTCGGAGACGTTGAGCACACCCTCGATCATAGATAAGGCGCCAGCATCCAACAGATTGCGTTGTTCCGCATCGCGCAACAGGGCGGTCAGCTGCTCCCGATCCTGCGGTTCACGTAACAGCGCCTGACTCAGCTTCTCAAGCCAGGAACGCGCCTGCCGCTCACTATTGGCGACAGCGCTGCTAGATCGGTCTTCGTTCATGATGACACCATTGCGTGCAACAAGGTTTGTAACAAGGTTTGTAACAACGTCTGCAACAAAATCATTCCCCAATAACATCTATAAATAATTTACGAAAAATAGCTTACACAGACTCAAGGTAAGGATTGGTGAAACCCAGGCCGGCCAGAATCCGGATTTCCAGGGACTCCATCCGCGCGGCTTCGGCATCGGTGATATGATCGTAGCCCAATAAATGCAGGGTGCCGTGTACCACCATGTGCGCCCAGTGGCTCTCTTCCGTCTTGCCCTGCTGTACGGCCTCGCGCTGCACCACCGGCGCGCATATCACCACGTCGCCCAGCTCACTATTACACTCGGATTCCGGCAGGCCCCGTGGCACATCAAAGGGAAATGACAGGACATTGGTGGGCATATCTTTGTGGCGGTAATCACGGTTGAGCTGGACAATTTCCGCTTCCTCCACCAGACGCAAGGTCATCTGCGCTTCGCCCGCAAAGGATTTTCCCACCGCATCGAAGGCCGCCCGAGCCCAGTGCAAAAACTTCTCGGCGTCCGGCTGCCGGACAGGGTCAACATTATCTAACGCAAACTGGATCTCCACATGCAGCGTCATGAAGACTTCCGTTCCCCATTATTGCCTGACGATCTGTCTTTTTGTGCTCCCTGCTGTGCCTTTTCCTGCGCGGATTCGTACTCGTCATAGGCCGTGACGATGCGTTGCACCAGCGGGTGACGCACCACGTCCTTGGCCTGAAAGAAGGTAAAGCTAATACCGTCGATGTCCTTCAGCACCTCGATGACGTGACGCAGACCAGAGCGGGTGTGTGAGGGCAGGTCCGTCTGTGTGACGTCGCCGGTGATCACCGCGGTGGAACCAAAACCGATTCGGGTGAGAAACATCTTCATCTGCTCGACGGTGGTGTTCTGCGCCTCGTCGAGAATAATGAAGGATTCATTCAGACTGCGGCCACGCATGTAGGCCAGCGGCGCCACTTCGATAACGTTACGCTCAATGAGCTTGTCGACACGCTCGAAGCCGAACATCTCGTAGAGGGCATCGTAGAGCGGACGCAGGTAAGGATCGACCTTCTGCGCCAGATCACCGGGCAAAAAGCCCAGCCGTTCGCCGGCCTCGACGGCCGGCCTAACTAGAACCAGACGACGTACGGTCTGCTTTTCCAGTGCCTCTACGGCACAGGCAACGGCCAGGTAGGTCTTGCCGGTACCGGCGGGGCCAATGCCGAAATTGATGTCATGACTCACCACGTTGCGCAGATAGCGTCGCTGGTTGAAACCACGCCCGCGCACGTCTCCACGCTTGGTGCGAATTACCACGTCGTTGCTATCGTCCTTTGCCTCGCCTTCCAGCAGCGCCTCGACGCGCGCCTCCTGCAGAAACAGGTGGACGCGATTGGCCGAGAGGTTTTCGTGCTCGGCCTCCCGGTACAGCCCCTGCAGCACCTCGCCCGCCGCGCGCACTGAATGGGGGTCGCCGATAACGCTGAAACTGTTGCCGCGGTTGTTGATCTCCACGCCCAGTCGGCCTTCGATCTGGCGCAGGTTTTCGTTGAAGGGACCGCACAGATTGGCCAGACGCAGGTTGTCGGCGGGTTCGAGGATGAAATTGCTGGAGTCGGGCTGATCGTTCAACCTAGAATCCTCAGTTGGACGGTGTGAAGTGTGCATTTGCGGTGACGCAGGGCAAGGCGCAATGACGCGGAATAGTTGTTCTATTCCAAGGAGTTGCAACGCAGCCGTGCATCACCGCAAGCGTGCAATTCACCCCGTAGCGTGGCTCACCCAGCAGGTGAAGTAGTAAATCGATGTTAATAGCTTCCATATCAATAAGTTAGCATCAGAATGGCGCGGTCAACTGAGGATTCTAGGTTCAAGGTGCCGGGTACCGTGGGGGTTGGTTGCTGCGGGATAAAAATGGGAAATCAGGCGCAGTCGGCCACGTCGCCGGCCGTGTCATCGGTCTGCACCACGTCGCCGCGCAGTGAGTTGGGCAGGGCCTCGCCGATGCGCACGTCGACGAATTCACCGATCAGCTGCGGCGGGCCGCTAAAATTCACCACGCGGTTGTTTTCCGTGCGACCACGCAGCTGCTCAGGTTGTTTGCGCGATGGGCCCTCGACAAGGACGCGCTGCACCGTGCCCACCATGCCTTCGCTGATGGCCGCGGCCATCTCGCCGATGCGCTGCTGCAGGATGGCCAGGCGCTGTTTCTTTATCGACAGCGGCACGTCATCCTGTAGATCCGCGGCCGGGGTGCCGGGGCGGGCGCTGTAGATAAAGCTGAAGGAGTGATCGAAGCCCACGGATTCGATGAGCTTCATGGTGTCCTGAAAGTCGGCCTCGGTCTCACCGGGGAAGCCGATGATGAAGTCCGACGATAGACTGATGTCCGGCCGCACCTCGCGCAGGGCGCGGATCTTGGCCCTGTATTCCAGCGCCGTGTGGCCGCGCTTCATGTGCAGCAGGATGCGGTCGGCGCCGCTCTGCACCGGCAGGTGCAAATGGCTCACCAGCGCCGGTACCTCGGCATAGGCCTGGATCAGCGAGTCACTGAGTTCGACCGGGTGCGAGGTGGTGTAGCGGATGCGATCAATACCGTCGATGGCGGCGACATAGTGGATCAGCAGGGCCAGGTCGGCGCTCTCTCCTTCAAAATCGCCATCGGCCATCTCGCCGCGATAGGCGTTGACGTTCTGCCCCAGCAGGTTGACCTCGCGCACGCCCTGCGCCGCCAGCTGGGCGACCTCGGCGAGCACGTCGTCAAAGGGCCGGCTGACCTCCTCGCCGCGGGTGTAGGGCACCACGCAGAAGGTGCAGTATTTGCTACAACCTTCCATGATGGAAACGAAGGCGGTGGGGCCTTCGGCACGTGGCGCCGGCAGGGCGTCGAATTTTTCGATCTCGGGTAAAGAGACATCAATGCACGGCTTACCCTCCACCGCCAGCGCTTCGAGCATCCTGGGCAGGCGATGAAAGGTCTGCGGGCCGAACACCAGGTCGACATAGGGCGCACGGTGGCGGATCGCCTCGCCCTCCTGGCTGGCCACGCAGCCGCCGACGCCGATCACTACGCCCGGCCGCCGCTGCTTAAGCTCGCGCCAGCGGCCCAGCTGCGAGAAGACCTTTTCCTGCGCCTTTTCGCGGATCGAGCAGGTATTGAGCAGCAGCACGTCGGCCTCTTCGGGGCTTTGGGCCAGCGTCAGGCCATGGCTGTCATCGAGCAGTTCCGCCATCCTGGCGGAGTCGTACTCATTCATCTGACAACCGAAGGTCTTGATGTAAAGCTTGCGCGCCTTGCCCTTTGCCGGGTCGCTCATTGCCGGCTCTGCCTTTGCAAGGCCCTGTTGTTGCTCGCGGTACTACGGAAGGTATTGCGGGAAGTCATTACTGGAATTGGTTACCGAAAATCTGAAATTACGGGGAATTTTAGCACATCCCTGTGCCGCATTCCCTCTAGGGCGCCTCTAATAACGGCTTGCGGCCTCTGGCCTCCAGGCGGGTTCGCCATCAAGGCGCAACTTTGCGGGCAGGCTGGCTGCCTGTCAAAAAGTTGCAACGCAGAGGGCGAATCCGCCTGGAGGCCCCGAAGGGCGCGGCCTGCCAAGGGCTGTCGCCGCGTTGGCTTGCTTGTGAAGGACAACCAGCCTTCACCTGCGCAAGCCGCCTTGCGACAGCCCTTGGCAGGTTGCGCAGAGGCCACAAGCCGTTATTAGAGGTGCCCTGTAGGGCGCCTAACGGCTATAGGGCGGCTCGGATTCGATGCGGTGAATACTCAGATCGGCACCGGCGTATTCCTCTTCCTGGGTCAGACGGATGCCGACCGTTTGCTTGAGGATGCCGTAGATCGCCAAACCACCGGCCAGGGCGATGGCGACGCCGATCAGGGTGCCCACCAACTGCGCCATGAAGCTCACACCACCCATCCCCCCCAGCGCCTCGATACCGAAGATGCCGGCGGCGATGCCACCCCAGGCGCCACACAGGCCGTGCAGGGGCCACACGCCCAGCACATCGTCGATCTTCCATTTGTTCTGGGTCAGGGTGAAGGTCCACACGAACAGGCCACCGGCCACCGCACCGGTCACCAGCGCGCCCAACGGATGCATCACGTCAGAGCCCGCACACACGGCCACCAGCCCGGCCAGCGGGCCATTGTGGACGAAACCCGGATCGCTGCGACCCGCCACCAATGCGGCGAGGATGCCACCGACCATGGCCATCAGCGAGTTGACCGCCACCAGGCCGCTGACCGCATCGATGGTCTGCGCCGACATCACATTGAAGCCAAACCAGCCCACCGTGAGCATCCACGCCCCCAGGGCCAAAAAGGGGATACTGGAGGGCGGATGCGCGGAGATGGTACCGTCCTTGCCGTAGCGCCCATGGCGTGCGCCCAGCAACAGTACCGCGCCCAGCGCGATCCAGCCGCCCATGGCGTGTACCACCACGGAGCCGGCGAAGTCGTGGAACTCGTGGCCGAAGGTGGCGGCCAGCCAGGCCTGCATACCGAAGTTGCCGTTCCAGGTCATGCCCTCGAAGAAGGGGTAAACCAGAGCGACGATGAGAAAGGTGGCGATCAGTTGCGGATTGAAGCGCGCGCGCTCGGCGATGCCGCCGGAGACGATGGCCGGAATGGCGGCGGCGAAGGTGAGCAGGAAGAAGAACTTCACCAGCTCATAGCCGTTCTTCTCCGACAGCGCCTGTGCACCATCCATGAAACCGATACCGTAGGCGATGCCATAGCCGATGAAAAAGTAGGCGATGGTGGAGATGGCAAAATCGACCATGATCTTGACCAGGGCGTTAACCTGGTTTTTCTTGCGCACCGTACCGACTTCAAGAAAGGCGAATCCGGCATGCATGGCCAGCACCATGATCGCCCCCAGGAGAATGAATAAAACGTCACTACCCGCCTTCACCGTATCCATTGCTGACCTCTTGTTTCAAATCGGATGACAACAGGGCGCGACGAGAATCCGGCTGCCGCACCATTCCGGTGCGAACTATACAACAGACGACGGGGGATCACCTACTGTGGAGGGCGTTGAAACAGCCGCATCCGTGGGGGCCGCGCCCCCATTCCAGCGAACGCGGTGAAGACAATGATCTACATCAAGGGCAAGGCATGATGCCGGTATATGGCGATCCGCAAATGAACGCAAATAGACGCCAAAAGGTCTTTTCGAATCCAGTTGGCGCTCATTCGCGGACCGAACTCGAGGCCGGGCTCAGTGGCGGATCTTCGGCCAATATTTGTCGAACTCGAAGCCGGGACTGTGCGGCTGGGTATGGCACTGGGCACAAATCTTTTCTTTGTCCCAATCGCTGTTGGGCAGGGCCACCGCGCCCTTCGCCTCCACATGGGCGCGGCCCGCGCCGTGGCAGGACTCGCACTGCACGCCCATCAGATGGCCGGTGATACTCATGTCGACGAAGCCACCGGGCTCGTCGAAGCCCACCACATGGCACTGGATACACTCGGGATCGAAGGATTTGCCAACACCCTCGAGGTCGTCATAGGCCATGGCGTGATCACTGGCGGACCAGACCTTGTGTTCGGCTTGGTGACAGGTTTGACAAACCTCCTCGCCCACATACGGGCTCTGCCCCTGCTCGCGCCGTTTGCGCAGCTCCACGCGCTTCAGATACGCAGCCTTGACCGCCGCGTTGTAATCCTCGTACCAATCGCGCATCTTTTCCGCATCGGCAATGGTGTCCGGCATGGGCAGCACCTGATGCCGCCACGACTGAATCCGCCCCTCGACCAGGGTCAGATCCAGGCGCCCCAGGCGCATGCCGCGCGAACCGGGCTGCAGCACCAGGGTTTTGCCCTGCAT
>JAJRWE010000210.1 GCA_024276955.1 Gammaproteobacteria bacterium | reverse complement strand
CGACCTGGCCGGCAGTCGTGACGTCTGGCGCCTGAAGAGCCTCCTGAAAATCGCCCGAGTAAGCGCCTATGGCGCCATCATCATCGATGCCGGACTGGCCGGGCAGAAAGTGCAAGATGCCCGTGATGCGGGAGGCAATGCGGAGAAGGTGGCGTATGAGGAGTATGGGGCGTTGGGGGTTGGAATAGGGATGGCGAGCTTGGCAAGCGGTCTTGTTTTTACCTTTCTTGGCCCGGGGCTGATCATCCTTACCGTGGCCGGTGGAATCGGCGCATTGGCGGGTGCGAAAGGTGGCCGCGGGATTGGTGAATGGCTCTACGAACAGATATCAGCCTACGAGGCGGCGATGTCTTCCGAACGGAAAAAGCAATTATTGTCCGAGACACCTTGAGCATAATGTAAGCGCAGCAGTAAACATCAGTCGTGGATTTTTCGTCCGAAGTTAAAGAGTGGCTTACGCTGCTGCTGATGTCTGGCATCGGTATTGGTTGCTTGGGATACTTTATTTTAGTGGCCATTCTTTACATTAGGCTAACACGCAAATACGACGCCATGTTTCCTGAATATGACCGTATTGTGCCATTCCCCCTGATTATGGGAACCGTGATAAGAACAGGTTTATACGCTTATCTCATCATCTTTAAAAACCTCATCAAACGCAATCATCATAAAATTACTTACGAAGTAACCAATGGTTATGATTTCCGGGGCAATGCTTCTAGGTTAGACATTATTTTGAGTTATTTGTACATGTTTGTTGCCTTCTTATTTTTGGGGAGTTTATTCATTTTTATTCTCCTCACTGAAGTCTTCGGTATCGACTTATGAGCAAGCGCGGTAGGTTGGGGTGAGTGTTTTTTGCGAACCCCAACATGGGGCTGACCAGTTAAGCCAGTTGTGGTTATGGATTGCCCCTGCTTGAGTTTCCACCGGCCAGTGAATTGAGGCGAGCCTCTGATGGATTGGGCGGGAGATAATCAATATGAGAGGGAGACTGTGGCGAGTAAAGCCCCGGGTTTCGCAAGCTCAACCCGGGCTACTGGCTGAAAATCGCCCGAGTAAGCGCCTATGGCGCCATCATCATCGATGCCGGACTGGCCGGGCAGAAAGTGCAGGATGCCCGTGATGCGGGAGGCAATGCGGAGAAGGTGGCGTATGAGGAGTATGCGGCGTTGATTGGGGGGCGTGTTTAGGACAGGATATTACGTCTCGTTTATTCTTTTTAAAAACCTCATCAACGGCAAGCGCCACAAAATCATGCAAGACGTTACCAATGGTTATGACTTCCGGGGAAATGCCTCCAGGCTGGACATTATTTTAAGTTATTTATATCTGTTTTTTGTCATTTTGTTACTGGGGAGTCTGATTGTTTTTCTTTTTATAACCAAAGTTCTCGGTATCGAATTATGAGCATGGCCCCAATCGCCTCAAGCAACGTCCGACGCCTGAAATGTTTTCTGGAAATCGTCAGGATGGGCGCCGCAGGCGTTATTATCATCGATGCCGGGCTGGCGGGGCGGAAAGCAAGGAGCGAGTAGCCTGGATGAAACTGAAGTGGAATCCGGGATGGGGCAGCCTCACTCTCCCCGGATTACGCTGCGCTTCATCCGGGCTGCCTTGCTGGAGCGGCTCCCTATCCCGATTGGTTTTCGTCGGCCGCAGCAGGTAACCACCTTGCATAAATTGTGTCCGCGGAAAGGTCTACCCCACAGTCCCATCCAACAAAATATTTGCCATTATGAATACGCTGAAATTCAGCTCTATCCTTCAGTGGGGCAAAGGCCTCTGAGTCAAGGTAGGGCTTTACATCAAATAATCCGGCTTGCCCGTCATCAGACATGACATACAGGAGGTAATTTTTTTTTCGAAAGTATTTTTATAATGTTCATTGGTCAAGCCCTCGAATAAGAATGCCGTAGAACATCGAAATTGTAGGTATATATGCAATTCTCTCTTGTTGCGTCCAGCGTATATGCTAAGCATTTATCCGCCGTGCGGCCTCGCATTATTGTTTATCAGACGAGATAGTGCCATATCAAGTAATGCCCCGATCTTTTCGTGACGTTGCGCGTTCGAGTCGCTGGATTTCGGGGTTACGCTGCGCTTCGCCCGGAATGACGGACCACTCTGGTTTTTCTCTGTGCCTCTGCGGTGAATTTGATATGGCCCTATCCGACTGCCGCTATCAGCCCACCAGCGTCCGTCGCCGCTCGTCTTGTCGTCGCAGGCCCTGCACGCGCAGGCTCATGGGCGGAACTTCTTCCGTATCGATGTGTACATCCAGGACCGTCGGTCCTTGCCGGCTGCACAGGGTCTCGATATCCAGTGCCTGCATATCTTGCGGTGAGTGGATGGTAATGCCCTCGGCGCCCATGGCCCGTGCCAGGGCGGCAAAGTCCGTCTGTGGCAACTGATGGGCAATGGATTCGGCACCGGCCAGTCGCTGGCCGTGCATGACCATACCCAGGGCATGATCGTTGAGGATCACGAAGATGACGCTCAGTTGTTCGGCGACGGCGACGCTCAATTCCTGCCCGCTCATGAGAAAACTGCCGTCGCCGGTAATGCACACCACCGGCCCGTCGGGGTAGGCCAGGGCGGCGCCGATGGCGGCACCGATGGCCCAGCCCATGGAGGAGAATTCGATGCTGGTGCGGAACAGGCCGCCATTGACGCCGCGACGGTTGTGTGTGCGGCGCTCTTTGGGCTGCAGGTAATGCACTGCCCAGGCCACGCTGTTGCCGGTATCGGCGAAGAAGCGTGTGTTGGCTGGAAAGCGCTGGTTGAGTTCGTGCATCAGACGCTGGGGCTTAATGGGCGTGGCGTCGGAATGGCACTTTGCCTCCTCGTCCAGGGTGAAGCAGGAGGGATCTTCGGGCGGCACGGGCAGTAGCGGTTCTGGTGTCTGCCTCATGTCCGTGCCGGCGGCCTCCATCTGCGCCATGATTTCCTCGAAGATGGCTAGTACGTGGCCGCGTACATGCAGCCGCGCCATGGGCGAGCGGGTCAGGTTCTCGTTGACCGAGTCGATGTGCACCAGGCGTTCGTTGAGCAGGGCGGCTTCGCTCCAGCCGCAGCTGGCCCATTCGCTGAGGTTGGTCTCCACTGCGATGATCAGGTCCACATCGGATGAGGCCAGCACCGCTCGCGCGCTGCTGTGGCCGGCAAAGCCGACGACGCCGCGATATCGTGGGTGATCCGGGTTGACCAGCCCCTTGCCGTGGGGGGTGGTGATAATGAAGGCGTTGAGCCGTTCGGCAAAGGCCATGATGGCGCCGATGGCCTCGCCGCAACCGCCGCCCAGGACGAGTACGACCCGCCGTGCCCTGGCAATGTCTTCGAGCAGTGCGGTGGTCTTTTCCGGGTCGACAATGTGTGGCGTTTGCAACAGTTTCGGCAGATTGAAACGGGGGGTGCCATCCGGCAATTTCTGCCGCATGATGTCGAGGGGGATGCTCAGGTGCACCGGGCCGCGGGGCGAGTGAAAGGCGGTCATCACGGCGGTGATCAGTTTGTGCTGCAGCTGGTCGATGTGCGAGACGAGGGTGCTGTAGCGAGTGCAGTGCTGCAGCATGCTGACGGTGTCGATGCCGGTGCAGGAGGATTCCTGAAAGGCGCCGCGGCCGAAGGTGGGCAGTGCTGTCTGCGCTGAGACGGCCAGCAGCGGCACGTTGTTTTCATAAGCGTCGGCGAGGCCGGTGATCATATTGGTGGTGCCGGGGCCGGTGGTGGCGCAGCAGACGCCGAGGCGGCCGGTCTGGCGGGCATAGCCGTCGGCCATGAAGACAGCGCCGTTTTCGTGCCTGGCGACCACTGGACGAATGCCGCCTCGTCGCGAGCTGCGGGCAAGGGCGTCATACAGGGGCTCGATGGCGCCGCCGGGGATGCCGAAGATATAGTCGCAGCCGATCTGTTCGAGATAGTGGAGGATGATGTCGCTGGCATCGAGGGCCGGCTGAAGGGGGGGGTGAGTACTCACAGTTACCTCGCTGTGGTTGGAGATGCCAGCCCACATCTTACGGGTATTTGCTGACGGCTCAATAAATACCGCAGAGGATATTGTTTTAACATTGTGGGAGTGGCTTCAGCCGCGAAGGACAAATCCAGATTTCTTCGCGGCTGAAGCCACTCCCACAATTTTTTCTGCTGTAGTGCCTTGTATGGTCCAGAACGGAGCCTTGGGAAATTTTGTGCTGATTTCAGCGTCCGTGCCTGGCCGGGTCGCCCCACAGGTTGACGATCTTGCAGAACAGTTCGGCGGTCTTTTCCGTGTCGTAGACGGCGGAGTGGGCACAGTTGTTGTCCCATTCGATGCCGGCGGCGGCGATGGCGCGGGCAAGCACGGTCTGCCCAAAGGCGAGGCCGGCGAGGGTGGCGGTGTCGAAGGTGCTGAACTGGTGAAAGGGATTGCGCTTGATGCCGGTGCGGGTGACGGCGGCCTTAAGGAAGGCGAGGTCAAAGGCCGGGTTATGGCCGACCAGAATGGCGCGCGAGCAGCCGCTGCCCTTGATGGCGTTGCGGATGGGCTCGAAGATCTTTTTCAGCGCCGGGCCCTCGGCTTCGGCGATGCGCAGTGGGTGGTGCGGGTCGATGCCGGTCAAGGCCAGCGCTGAGGCCTCCAGGTTGGCGCCGGGGAAGGGCTGCACATGGGCGCTGACGGTTTGCCCCGGGTACACCTGTCCCTTGTTGTCCATGTGGATGGGCACGGCGGCGATCTCCAGCAGGGCGTCGGTTTCCGCGTTGAAGCCGGCGGTTTCGACATCGACGACAACGGGCAGGAAGCCGCGGAAGCGGCGTGCGATGCCGCTCTTTGCGGGGAGGTCGATGGCCCGTTCTTCAGTGGGGTCGGGGCAGTCGGGGTTCACGGTGTCTGTTATCTCTTTGTTTGATTGCAGGGTGTCGGCCGGGCTGTAGGAGCGGACCCTTGGGCCGCGATGGAATAACCAGCTGTATTTTCGCGGCCCAAGGGTCCGCTCCTACGGGAAAAAATCGGCTTTATGTTACTAGCTTCCAGTGCAGTGTCTCGCCGGCCAGAAAGGGCACCAGTGGTGCCTCGCCCCGGGCATCGGCGAAGGGCAGGGTGTCTGGCACCTGCCAGTCTTGTTTGATCAGCGTGACCCGCTCTTGGTTGCGTGGCAGGCCGTAGAAATCGGCGCCGAAGTGGCTGGCGAAGCCCTCCAGTCTGTCCAGTGCGTCAGTCTGTTCGAAGGCGCTGGCGTATAGCTCGATGGCGGCGTGGGCGCTGAAGATACCGGCGCAGCCGCAGGCCGATTCCTTGGCGCCGCGGCTGTGCGGGGCGCTGTCGGTGCCGAGGAAGAATTTGGGGCTGCCACTGGTGGCGGCTTTGAGCAGCGCCTGGCGATGGCTTTCGCGCTTCAGCACCGGCAAACAGTAGAAGTGTGGATGCATGCCGCCCACCAGCATGGCGTTGCGGTTGAACAGCAGGTGCTGGGGGGTGATAGTGGCGGCGATGTTCGGCCCGCTGGCGCGCACGAAGTCGGCGGCATCGGCGGTGGTGATGTGTTCGAACACCACTTTCAGTTGGGGGTGGCGTTTGATCAGCGGCGCCAGCTGGTTGTCGATGAAGGCCTTTTCGCGGTCGAAGACATCGATGTCGGCGCGGGTCATCTCGCCGTGCACCAGCAACGGCAGGCCGATTTCGGCCATCGTGGTGAGGGTGTTATCGATCTTGGCCAGATCGGTGACGCCGGCCTCAGAATGGGTGGTGGCGCCGGCCGGGTAGAGTTTTACTGCGTACACACAGCCGCTCTTTTTGGCGCGGCGGATTTCGTCGCCCGAGGTGTTATCGGTGAGATACAGGGTCATCAGCGGCTGGAAGTCGCTGTCGGCCGGCAGGGCGTCGAGGATACGCTGGTGATAGGCCAGGGCCAGCTCGGTGGTGGTCACCGGTGGGCGCAGGTTGGGCATTATGATCGCGCGGCGAAACTGGTGCGCGCTGTACGGCACTACGGCGGCCATGGCGGCGCCGTCACGCAGGTGCAGGTGCCAGTCGTCAGGGCGGGTGAGGCTGATTTGCTGTAAGGGGTACGACAAGGGGCATCCTGTGACGGCGGAGGTGATCGGCCATTATGCCATGTTTATTGTCTGGATTGAGGGTGTGGTGAGATGCTTTCACCGTGCGAGCCCTGAGAATGGTGCTTGCTCGCGGATTGAAAAAAATAGCGGTAGCGAATGGCTCTTAATTGTAAGTCGAAAATACCGTCATTGCGGACGGAACGAAGACCCGGAATCCAGAGTGCCGGCACGCTGAATTTCCGCTTTCGCAGGAATGGCAGTATTCCAGGTCTCGCAAGCGGGCTATTCAGGCAGGCCGTCTTTTGCAATAACGACAGGCAGGACGGTGGGTGGCCTGACTCGGGCGGTCAATGGGTGCGCTTTGGGTTTGTTATTGGCTTGGGGTGACAACTGGCGCAATCCCCGGTTACTGGCGGGTGAGCGAGCACATGAGTCGTTGCGGAGGGCATGGCGGACACCGCGGAGGCGCCGGTGATGGCGGCCAGCGTGATGGCCGCCATCACCGCTCCTACGGTATTCTTGATAATGGCTTTATGTCGCTTTTGAGAATTCATCACAATGGGTCCTCTCTAAGTTGGGGCCGCAGCCTCATGGCGTTGCATCACAGGCCTGTATCATGGGGAAAGGTCCCCCATTATTTTTATAGCCACAGTCATCCTCGGTCCAGTTGCCGCTTTGCTTGAAAGTGACCACGTAGAGCTTGGCGTTAAGGTAATACGGGCCGTTGACATAGCCGTCCCCCACCCAGTTGGGGTCGGTATACCGGTCGATGACGGTCCCCGGTGGCTGGCCGGCCTCCGCGCCCACATCATTCAGATTGATCAGGAGTGCCTTGTTTTTCCAGCCGTGGCGTACGGCCGCATGGCAGTTGCTGCAGGCAAACGTGCTACCAAAACCGCCGGATGCAGGGGCACTGTTAGCAATATCGGCATGCATGATATGGAGGTTGACCCTGGAGGTGTCAAAGGGCGT
>JAJRWE010000209.1 GCA_024276955.1 Gammaproteobacteria bacterium | reverse complement strand
GTAGAGCATGGAGGCCACGGCGTCCACGCGCAGGCCGTCGATATGGAATTCCTCCAGCCAGTAGATGGCGCTGGAGAGCAGGAAGCTTTTGACTTCGTTGCGGCCGTAGTTGTAGATCAGTGTGCCCCAGTCCTGGTGCTCGCCCTTGCGCGGGTCTTCGTGTTCGTAGAGGGCACTGCCGTCGAAACGCGCCAGGCCGTGGGCGTCCTTGGGGAAGTGCGCCGGCACCCAGTCCATAAGTACGCCGATGCCGTGCTGATGGCAGTGGTCGACGAAGTAGCGGAAGTCGTCGGGCGAACCGAAGCGGCTGGTGGGGGCGAAGTAGCCGGTGGTCTGGTAGCCCCAGGAGGCATCCAGCGGATGCTCGGTGACGGGCAGCAGCTGGATGTGGGTGAAGCCCAGGTGGCGGACATGGCCGACCAGGCGGTGCGCCAGGGTGCGGTAGTCGAGGAAATCGCCATTGTCGTCGCGCTGCCAGGAACCGGGATGCAATTCATAGACGGACAGGGGCGCGTGCAGCCAGTCGAGCTGCTGCTGGTGCTGTTGCCAGTTGGCGTCGTTCCACCGGTAACGGCTGTCGGCGGTGATGCGGCTCGCGGTGCTTGGGCGCAGTTCGAAGGCGCGGCCATAGGGGTCGGCCTTGAGGTGTAGATGGCCGTGTTGGTCACGGATCTCGAGCTTGTAATGGGCCCCCTCACCGACGCCGGGCAGGAACAGTTCCCAGATGCCGCTGCCGCCGCGTACCCGCATGGGGTGACAGCGGCCATCCCAGTCGTTGAATTCGCCCACCACGCTGATGCGATGGGCATTGGGCGCCCAGGTGGCGAAGACCACACCGTCAACGCCGTCAACGGTCTTCGCGTTGGCGCCGAGGAAACGGTAGGCGTGCAGATGGGTGCCCTCGGCGAACAGGTGCATGTCAAAATCGCCGAGCTGCGGGCCGAAGCAGTAGGGATCGATGCGCTGGTGGCTGTTGCCGGCGCCGTCAACCCAGGTGATGGTGTAGGGCCAGGGCAGCGTCTTGCCGTCACCGCGCCACAGGAACAGGTCGGTCTCGTGATAGCGCTGCATGACCTGCCCGCCCTCCAGCGTGACCTTTTTCGCCCGTGGCTGAAACACGCAGACCACATCGTCCTTGCCCATTTTGTGGCGGCCGAGGACTTCGAAGGGGTCGTGGTGGCGGGCCTCGAGAATCTTGCTGATCTGTGACTGGGAAAATGCGGAAATAGCGTTCATGAGATGCGATACCTGATAGGGGGCGTGGCCGGTCTGCGCGAAAAATACCTGCGGAACACACGGCCGTTGGTGCTAACATGATAAGGGCAAGGGGGTAGTGGCGTCACGTTTTGTGATTGTCGGTTATTTGCTTCCATGCCGTTGGGTAATGACGCTTGTTTAATCGGGAGAGTGGTTTTATGAATGAACAGCAATCGTTGAGATTTGTCAGCCGGATTACGCGCGACACCCTGGCCCTGATCATGGCCGGTGGGCGGGGTTCCCGTCTCAAGCAACTGACCAAGTGGCATGCCAAGCCCGCCATTCCCTTTGGTGGCAAGTTCCGCATCATCGATTTCCCCTTGTCCAACTGCATCAATTCCGGTATTCGCCGCGTCGGTGTGCTGACCCAGTACAAGGCCCACTCACTGATCCTGCATGTGCAGCAGGGCTGGGGTTTCCTGCGCGGTGAGTTTGGCGAGTTCGTGGAGCTGCTGCCGGCCCAGCAGCGCATCGAGGAAAACTGGTATGTGGGCACCGCTGATGCCATCTATCAGAATATCGACATCATCCGCAATCACACCCCCAAGTACGTGCTGATTCTCGGTGGCGACCACGTCTACAAGATGGACTACGGCCCCATGCTGGCCCAGCACGTGGAAAACAACGCGGATCTCACCGTTGGCGCGCTGCAGGTGTCGCTGGAGGAGGCCAAGGGCTTTGGCGTGATGTCGGTGACCGAAGATGGCCGCGTGACCGACTTTACCGAGAAACCCTCAACACCGCAGCCGGTGCCGGGCCAGGACGACGTGGCGCTGGCCTCTATGGGCATCTACATCTTTAATACCGATTTCCTCATCGAGCAGCTGCTGCGCGACGCCGATACCCCGGGTTCCTCGCACGACTTTGGCCACGACATCGTGCCAATGGCCATGGAGCGCTACCGCACCTTTGCCTATGCCTTCCGCGACGTGCAGACCGGCAGTCAGGGCTACTGGCGCGATGTGGGCACGGTGGACGCCTACTGGGAGTCCAACCTGGAACTCATCGGTGTTACGCCCGAACTCAATCTGTATGATGACGCCTGGCCGATCTGGACCTATCAAGGCCAGCTGCCGCCGGCCAAGTTTGTCTTCGACGACGAAGACCGCCGTGGCATGGCGGTGGATTCCATGGTGTCCGGCGGCTGCGTGGTGTCGGGTGCACGGGTGCGTCACTCACTGTTGTTCTCTAATGTGCGGGTCAATTCCTACAGCACGATCAACGACAGCGTGATCCTGCCCGATGTGGAGATTGGTCGTCATTGCTGTATCAAAAAGGCTATTATCGACCAGGGCTGCAAGATTACCGAAGGCACCGTGATTGGCGAAAACTCGGCCGAAGATGCCAAACGTTTTCACGTCACGCCCAATGGCGTGACGCTGGTTGTGCCCGAAATGCTGGGTCAGGAACTACACTATGTCCGATGAAACCCCCTCAGAAACCTCAACGCTGAACGTTGTGCTGTTCTGGCATATGCACCAGCCGCAGTATTGCGACCGTCCAAACGGTGAATATCAACTCCCCTGGACCTATCTGCACGCGATCAAGGATTATACCGACATGGCGGCCCATCTCGAGGCCGAGCCGCAGGCGCGCGCGGTGGTCAATTTCGCCCCCACGCTGCTAGAGCAGTTGGACGACTATGCCCGCCAGGTCGAGGGCTTTCTGTCTGACGGGCAGCGTATCCGTGACCCCCTGCTGGCGGCGCTGGCCAACCCGGTGCTGCCCACCGATGCCGGCGAGCGGCTGGAGCTGCTTGGCCAATGCCTGCGCGCCAATGAAAAGACCCTGATCAGTCGTTATGTCCCCTACGGTCGCCTGGCGGACATGGCGCGCTGTTTTCTCGAGCACCCGGAATCCGGCATCTATGTCAGCGAGCAATTTCTCATCGACCTGCTGATGTGGTACCACCTCGCCTGGTTGGGCGAAACGGTGCGGCGCGAAAATCAGCGCATACAGATGCTGATCGAAAAGGGTTGCGATTTTAGTCTGCGTGACCGACACGCGTTGATGGAGATTATCGGTGAATTACTCTCCGGCGTCATCGGTCGTTACCGGCGTCTCGCCGAGCAGGGTCGGGTGGAGCTGTCGGTCACGCCCTACGCCCACCCCATCGTGCCCCTGCTGCTGGACCTGGAATCGGCCCGCGAGGCGATGCCGGACGTGCAACTGCCCCTGCTGGGCAAGTATCCCGGCGGCGAAGAGCGCGTGCGCTGGCATATCCGCGAGGGCATCAAGACCTTCGAGCATTACTTCGGCTTCCGCCCCACCGGCTGCTGGCCGGCCGAGGGCAGCGTCAGCACCGAGTCCATACCCTATTACCAGGAAGCGGGTTTCCGCTGGATCGCCAGCGGTGAAAACGTGCTGCGCAACAGCCTGGCGCAGGCCGAGAGCGACCTACCCGAGGATGAAAACCATGTCCTGCATCGTGCTTACACGGTGGCCGACAACGATGTTGCCTGTTTTTTCCGTGATGACGGCCTGTCGGACCTGATCGGATTCAACTTTTCCGATTGGCATGCCGATGATGCCGTAGGCAACCTGCTGGCGCATCTGAACAATATCGCCGATGCCTGTGAGGATCGGCCGGGCGCGGTGGTGTCCATTATCCTCGATGGCGAGAATGCCTGGGAGTACTACCCGGAAAACGGCTATTACTTCCTTGAAGCCCTCTACCGGGGACTGGCCAATCATCCGCGCCTGAAACTGACCACCTATGCGGAAATGCTGCAGGACGACCTGCCGACAGCAAACATTTCCCGCCTAGTGGCCGGCAGCTGGGTGTACGGCACCTTCTCCACCTGGATTGGCGATGCCGACAAGAACCGCGCCTGGGACATGCTCGGCGATGCCAAACACTGTTTCGATAAGGTGATTGCCAGCGGGCGGCTCAACGATGAGCAGCGCAAGGCCGCCGAACGTCAGCTGGCCATCTGCGAGGGCTCGGACTGGTTCTGGTGGTTTGGCGACTACAACCCGGCCGAGGCGGTGAGAGATTTTGAACGCCTGTTCCGCAGCCAGCTGTCCGCCCTCTATTTTCTGTTGGGCGAGGAACTGCCGGAATACCTGTCGCATGTGTTTGCCCGCGGCGGTGGGCAGCCCCAGACCGGTGGTGTCATGCGCCGGGGCTCCGAACACTGACTTGCAAGATTTTTAACCAGGAACCCATGTGACTCATCCCGTTCTTTCCCACCGGCGTGCCGGCATCCTGTTACATCCCAGTTCGCTGCCCGCCACGGCCTCCGAGGCCGGCCGCGAGCTGCTGGGCACCCTGGGTCCCTCGGCCTACCGTTTCGTAGACTTTCTGCAGGCGGCGCAGATCAGCGTCTGGCAGGTGCTGCCCCTGGGGCCGACCCTGGATGATCTGTCGCCCTACATGAGCACTTCGGTGCATGCCGGCAATCCCAATCTCATCAGCCTTGACCTGCTGCGTGAGTGGGGCTGGCTGGACGATGAGGCCCTGCCTGCCCACGTCTTGCGGCAGGCCAGGCTGGATGTCGCCTTCGAGGGATTCAAGGCGCGCGCCAGTGAGTATGATCAGCAGGAGTACGGCGACTTCTGCGAGCGTCACCGCGTCTGGCTGAATGATTACGCCACCTACGAGGCACTGCGCGATGATTTCCAGCGGGCACCCTGGTTCCAGTGGCCGCAGGCCCTGCGCGACCGCGACAGTCAGGCCCTGGCCGAGGTCAGTGAGCGTCTGCAGCCCTGCATTGAGCAGGTACGCTTCGAACAGTTCGTGTTTTTCCGTCAGTGGTTGGGATTGAAGCACTACGCCAATGCGCGTGGCATTGACCTGTTTGGCGACATGCCCATCTTCGTCTCCCACGACAGCGCCGAAGTCTGGGCGCACCGCGAATACTTCGACCTCGACGACAATGGGCATCCCATCACCATCGCCGGTGTGCCACCGGACTATTTCTCCGACACCGGGCAGCGCTGGGGCAATCCGCACTATCGCTGGGAGCGCATGGCCGAGGATGGCTATTTGTGGTGGATCAAGCGCATGCGTACCGCGCTGGAGCTGTTCGATTTGGTGCGCATTGATCACTTCCGTGGCTTCGAGGCCTATTGGTCCATCCCCGGCGATGCCGAGACGGCCATTGAGGGTCACTGGCTGCCCGGCCCCGGCAATGCCCTGTTCAAGGCCCTGCAGGCGGCCTGCCCCTACCTGCCGGTGGTGGCCGAAGACCTGGGCGTGATCACACCGGAGGTGGAAGCCCTGCGAGAATCCTGGGACTTCCCCGGCATGAAGATCCTGCAGTTCGCCTTCGACGGCAGCCCCGGCAACCCCTATCTGCCGCACAATCACCGCAAAAATGCCGTGGTCTACACCGGTACCCACGACAACGACACCACCCCGGGCTGGGCGCAGCAGCTCAGTGATGACAGCAAGCACTATACTTGTGACTACCTGGGCTGCAATGCCGCCTCCCTGCCGTGGGGACTGATCCGCGCCGCCATGGCCTCCACTGCACGGCTGGCGGTGGTGCCGCTGCAGGACTTTCTCGGTCTCGGCAGCGAGGCGCGCATGAACGTGCCCGGCGAGCAGGAAGGCAACTGGCGCTGGCGTTTCAGCTGGGATCAGGTGCCGGCGGACCTGGACGGTCGCGTAGCTCACCTGGTGCGCCTGTACGGGCGAGCCCCTCAGGGCTAACGGCTTCCCCGGCTTTTGTAGGAGCGGCCCCTCAGGCCGAGCATGCATGTCTCGCTATGGATGACACAGAGGAGCCCAGAGAAAAATATTCAGTGGGGGCTTCCTGACGCTTTAAATTGTCCGCTGGAGCTATTTGTGTACGCCCAGTATGGGCATGAACTAATGAGGTGAAAGTCCTCTGTAGGAAGATCACTATCCTCTATCGATATTAGATGCCAACTACTAGCGAATGGTAAGGGCCAACCGTGAGGGGTGGTCTGAAGGAAGCCGGACGCACCAACAGTAGGCGCTTTAGGCGGAACTGCGAGCTGATGAACAAGAACATCATATGAGGCGTAGGCTGGAGGCGAGATGGCAGAGCCTGCCCCACGAACTGCTTTGGGTGCAAGACATCGAAGCCATGTGATCTAACGGCCACCGTAATTGATGTAGCAGTGCAGGGACAGTGCATGCTCTTATCTGGGGAGGTCTGCTTAACAGGCGGTCGGAAGATAACCAGTGATATCGATCGAGTCTGACCCCATCGATGTGTTATACACCAGAAAATGTGCGTTTGTTGTACAAATCTTTTGTGGACTTGATCAGTCGAATTGTTGCGCAGCCGCGATGTTGTGGATTGATCACCATGATTTTTTCGAGCCCCTCGGGAACGGCTGAACTGGGCACGAGCAATCCCATCTCGTGGCCGGCAGAAAGCCAATCGCTGCCGATGGTTTGTGTTGAAGCGGGGTAGGGGAATGCCGCCCAATCCTTGGGCAGTTTGCTTTCTGGTAGCGTATGAATCGGTGATGTATCGGGTATGCCGTAAATCCCTAAGCGATACTGACCAGGCACCAAGCGGGGTGAGGGAATATAGTTCGCCATTTCCAGTAGTGCAGTCGAGGCCGACAGCGCAAAGTACAGAACGGGCTGTCCTGCTCTGTTCCACCTTGCACCATCGCTGTAACTAGCCCCTAATCCTCGGTAATCCTTGAGATAGGAATTAAGGGTGATGCGATATAACCGCATTAAACGAATTCACCGTACTCGATTTTTCGCAAAACCTGGGACACCCAATGTCGTCCTTCAAAAGTGTCAAAAAGGGCTTCGGGTTTTTCATCGGCCAAAGCAGCGACCGGTGTCTTTATCCACTCAATTGCTTTATCAAGATCGCCAAAGACCTGTGCCGCCTGGCCATATAGGCGAATGGTGTCCAGTATTTCTTCGCTATTTTCGCGGCTCATTTTCTTGACGCGGTAATAGCGGCTAAGATTGCTCGATGTGGTGCCGAGAATGCGGACAAGGAGGTCGCGATTATCAAACATCTGAGCTGCCCGTTTAACCACCTCACCGGGCATACCTTCTCTGACAAGGCGGATGAATTGGGCCTGATTGGTGAGAGACTCAGCGGGTATTCCAAGCGATGTAAAAAGCCCATTCTTAGCAGTAGCCATTGCATAACTCCATAGATCAATATGACGTAATCATAGCATCATAGTGATGATTGGCAACCCGCGCAGAGAACGGTCAGTGTAATCATTTCCCAAAGACCACATGGACGTGCGGGGTGCTCAAAGCGTGGTCATGCGGCCCACGGCATGGCCCGTGCCGGTTCCCGGCGTGGTTTGTGCACAGGATTTGTGGATATCTTAAAAAAAGTAAAAAAAAGGGACGCTACCCAATGCCATTAAGTTAACAAAATAACGATGGTTTTGTAGGTTGGTGGTGACGCAGGAACCCCAACGAAATCAACAATGTTGGGGTTCGCAAGCTCGCTGACCAACTGTCCACAATTAGTGCCGTAGCCCATTGATTTTATATAACTTAATATAAGTTACACCTTTAGCTGCTGGCAGGGAAGCGAGTTTTTCCCCATATTATTAATGCCGAGGGGGTCCCCATATATACCTCGTATATTTCTACAACCCTTTGAATCACCGCGCTATTTTAATGTCGGAAATTACAAAGCGAGCCATGAATTAGGGAAAAGGGCAGGTAATAGGGACGGAGGCAATGCCATTAAGTTAACAAAATAACGAGGGTTTTGTAGGTTGGTGGTGACGCAGGAACCCCAACGAAATCAACAATGTTGGGGTTCGCAAGCTCACCACCAACCTACAACACAATACCCTGTCAACTTGCTGTGGGGTGGTTTATTTCGCGGCCCGGGGGTCCGCTCCTACGGCTCGAAACGCTACAGCCAGATCATGTGGCCCGTTTCAAAGCGGTGCGCCAGCAGCGGATGGAAGGGATGGATGCGCAGCTGGTAATACTGCAGACCGGACAGGTCCGGGCAGAGGTCCAGCTTGAAGACGGTCTCGCCGGCATTCGTCTTGCCGTCAGGGCTCAGGGCGTAATTCTCCCGGATGGTGAAATCGCCATTGTGATCCTCGGTTCCCACCCGGCATTCCACGATGACATCTTCCGGCTGCAGTCCGTTGAGATGGGCGGCGATGCGCAGGGGGATACTTTCACCACTCTTGACCTGTGTGGCCGGCTCTTCGAGCTGACGCAGGCTGACGCCGGGCCAGGCTTGGCGAATCAGCGTCTTCCAGCGGGCAAGTTCGGTGGCGCCGGAAAAGTCGCTTTCCGCCATGCGCGCCTGATGGCGGGCGGCCGGGCCATACATCTGCCGCACATAGTCGCGCATCATGCGCTGGGCATTGAAGTGCGGAATGGTGGTGCGCATGGAGGCCTTGGACATGCGTACCCAGCCCTCTGAATAGCCGCGGCCATTGTGGTCGTAGTAGAGCGGAATGACCTCCTTTTCCATGATGTCGAGCAGATCCTTGGCCTCTTCCTGGTCGCGATAGGCGGGTTCAAATTCCGGCCCGTGCGGGGTGATGCCCCAGCCGTTGTCGCCCCGAAAACCCTCACCCCACCAGCCGTCCAGCACACTGAGATTGATCGCGCCGTTGATGCCCGCCTTTTCGCCCGAGGTGCCGCTGGCCTCCATGGGGTATTCCGGCGTGTTGAGCCACACGTCGACACCGGTCACCAGCTTGCGCGCCAGCGACATGTCGTAGCCCTCCAGCAGCAGCACCCGACCCTCAAACTCGGGTTGGCGGGAAAATTCATAAATGGTGCGAATCAGCGCCTGTCCCGGCTGATCCTTGGGATGGGCCTTGCCGGCAAAGATCAGGATCACCGGCCGATCTGGATCGTTGAGCAGGCGCGACAGGCGCTGTGGATCGGAGAACAGTAGTGCGGCACGCTTGTAAGTGGCGAAGCGGCGCGCAAAGCCCATGATCAGTGTATCGGTGTCGGTAGGTTCGATGTGTTTCAGCAGACGCTTGATTTGTGCCTCGCTGCAGCCGTTGCGGTGGTGCTGATGCAGGGCACGGCGATGCACGCCTTCCAGCATCTCGCTTTTCAGCGACTGGCGCAGGCTCCAGTAACGGTGATCGGGAATCTCGTCGATGATCTTCCAGTAATCGGCGTTGTTGAGTTCGTTGCGCCATTGCGGGTAGCGTACGTCGAGCAGGTTGACCCATTCGCGGGCGAGAAAGGTCGGCACGTGCACACCGTTGGTGATGTGGCCGATGGGGTTTTCCTCGGTGGGGATCTGCGGCCAGATGTAGCTCTCCATCTTCGCCGCGAACTTGCCGTGGATGCGCGAGACGCCGTTGTGAAAGCGTGAGCCGCGCAGCGCCAGCGAGGTCATATTGAAATTGCCCTTGTTGTGGTCGGCGCTCTCGCCCAGGGCCATGAAGGTGTCGGTATCCATGTCCAACTGTGGAATGTAGCTGCCCAGGTAGTGTTCAATGGTGTGACGGTCGAAGATGTCGTGTCCCGCGGGTACCGGGGTGTGGGTGGTGAACACGGTGCCGGCGGCCACCTGCTCCAGGGCCTGCGCCCAGTCCATGCCGGCCGCGGTGTACTGTCGGCAGCGTTCGAGGATCTGAAAGGCGGAGTGCCCCTCGTTGATGTGCCATACGCTCGGCTTCAGGCCCAGTGCGAGCAGGGCGCGCACGCCGCCGATGCCGAGGACGATCTCCTGCTGGATGCGGGTGCTCTTATCGCCGCCGTAGAGGCGATAGGTGATGGAGCGATCCTGCTCTCTGTTTTCCGGCAGATCCGTATCCAGCAGGTACAGGCAGATACGCCCGGCCTGGGCCTGCCAGACCTTGACCTGGATGTCGTGGGCGTTGGCCTGCACCTTGACGCGGATTTCCTGGCCCTCGGCATTGGTGGCGGGGGTCAACGGCAGGTCGCGGAAATCGGTGGTGGCGTAGTGGGCGCCCTGATCACCGTGGTTGTCGATGGTCTGGCGGAAATAGCCCTGCCGGTAGAGCAGACCGATGGCGACGAAGGGCACCCCCATGTCGCTGGCGGCCTTGCAGTGGTCGCCGGCGAGAATGCCGAGGCCACCGGAATAGATGGGCAGGCTCTCGTGCAGGCCGAATTCGGCGCAAAAATAGGCCACCAGGTCGTGTTTGGGGTCGAGCAGGCTGGCCTCTGAGGCCGGGGGTTGCTGCAGGTAATTGTCGTAGGCCGTCAGTGCGCGGTAATAGTCATCGAGAAAGATGCGGTCTTCGGCGGCCTTTTCCAGCCGCTGCTGGGCGACACGGCGCAGAAACAGCTTGGGGCTGTGGCCCACCTGTTCCCACAGGCCCGTGTCGAGGCGGTAAAACAGCGAGCGTACATTGCGGTCCCAGGTGTAAAGCAGGTTGTTGGCCAGCTCTTCGAGACGGCCGATCCTGGGTGGGATGCGGGGTTGGACTTCGAGTGAAAAACGGGTACCCGGCATGGCGCTGAAACCCTCCTGAGACTTAGACCAGATAAGGGCAACATACCACTCCCGGTACAAAATACCGATGCCAAATTACCGCCGAGTGGAGTGGTGGGATCAGGCGGGAAACTGACGGGCCAGCAATTCGAGATCCGGGCCGGCGGCGATAATGGCCTCTAATGCGCTCTCTGCATCCTCAACAGACAGGCCCAGGGTGCTGAGCAACTCCTCCGGCAGCTCATCGGATTCCGCATCGCCAATGCCGTGCCGCTTGAGCAGGCGGTCGGCCACCAGCACGGTGTGGGCATAGCCGGCCTGTTCGCCTGAGTATTGGGGGGGGTGGTGCTCTGCCACGGAAATCACGATCTCTTCCTGCAGATTCCAGCGTTGCAACAGCCAGGCGCCGATCTCCTGATGATCGGCGCCGAGCATTTCGCGTTCGATGTCGATCACCGGGCGTTCCGCATCGGCCTCGATTCGTTGCGCCAGTTGCAACGCCTCGTGGCGGAACAGGTGGGCCACCAGCAGCACGCCGAAGTTGTGTAGCAGGCCGGCGAGAAAGGCCATACCGGGTTGCAGGCGTTGCGGGCCGGAGATGCAATAGGACAGACGCTGGCACAGTGCGGCGCTGTATACTGCGTGACGCCAGAAGGGATACAGGCCCATGGGGCCGAAGTTGGGGATATTGAAGGCCTTGCCCAGCGATAGGCCGATGGCGATGTCGATACTCAGGCTATAGCCCAGCACGGCGGTCACCGCCTGCTGCAGCGAGGTGATCTCACCGCTGTAACCAAAAAAGGCCGAGCGGGCATAGCGCATAATCTGCGCCGCGATGCTCGGGTCGTGTTCGATGATGTCGACCAGATCCTGAATATTGCCGTCTGGATTGCTGCTGAGTTTGAGCAGGGCCTGTGCGACTTCAGGCATTGCCGGCAACTCGGTGGTGGCCTCTATGCGTTGCCGCATATCAGCGACTGCGGGGTGTCCATCGTCGAAGGTATTCATCGGTTGTACTTTTTCTGCCAGTATCTGTCGTTGCTCGCGGTTTGCCTGCATTATCAGGCATACTCCATACGGGCGACGGCTGGTGTCCTGAATTGTTGGCTTGCGCCTACACTAGCGGCACCGACCCGGAAAAAGTGAAACGGACGACCGTGCCACTTGCCCCGATATCCAACGGCCTGACAAGCGTCATTTATATTCATTGCGCAGATTAATGTTTTCATCGAAGAATTCCCCCCGTGGCAGCATTTGCGGTGTCCTGTTCCTGCTGGTTGCCGGCCTGGGCCTGAGTGCCTGTAACGAGCCGGGAACCCCGCCATCCGCCGCCGAGCCATTGACTGCGTTGCCGGACGACATGGTGCTGATCCCGGCCGGCCCCTTCATCATGGGTAGCGACAAGACCGACGACAGCGGCAAGCAGGACGAATATGGATTGGTCAAGCCGCTGTATCTCGACGAACACCCGCAGCGCACGGTGGAACTGCCGGCCTACTGGATCGACAAATACGAAGTCAGTAATCGCCAGTACCGGGTCTTTGTACAGGCCCGCAAGATGCCGGAACCCTTCGAGTGGTCACAGAATGGTTACAACCTGCGTGAAGACCGTCTGCGTGCCTCGGACCTGGAATCCCTGCGCTGGATCGCCACGGAATATTTTAAGCTGGACATCGACACCCGTCGCAGTGGGCGTGACGAATTGCTGCGCCTGATGCTGGCCGATCAGCAGGCCAAGGACACACTGCCGACCACTGGTGTCACCTGGTTCGAGGCCAATCGCTACTGCCACTGGGCCGGCAAGCGCCTGCCCAGCGAGGCGGAATGGGAAAAGGCCGCGCGCGGTACCGATGGGCGTGAATTTCCCTGGGGTAATGACTGGGATGCCGGTCTGGCCAACACCGGAGATAACGAGGACTGGGGCGAGGGCATGGCCCCGGTGGGTTATTACGAAAACAATCGTTCACCTTATGGGGTGTACGACATGGCCGGCAACGCCTGGGAGTGGGTGGACGGCTGGTACAAGCCCTATCCGGGTTCCGATTATTTCGTCGCCGAGGCCTTTGGTGAAAAGAACCGCGTGATTCGCGGCGGCGGTGGGGGTATGGGCCATTACGCCCTGTCGGAGTTCTTCCGCAGTGCCATGCGCGGTTTTGCGGCGCCTGACAGCAAAAATACCGATGTGGGTTTTCGCTGCGCGCGGGATGCGGAGGTCGCGCCGTAGGAGCGGGCCATGCCCGCGAGGATTTTTTTCTTCGCCACGGAGCTTGTCGCTTTGGACATTGTGGGAGCGGCTTCAGCCGCGAATAAAACTAGCCAGTATTCGCGGCTGAAGCCGCTCCCACATAACACCAGCATTTGCCATCAGGAAAATATCGCGGGCATGGCCCGCTCCTACGGCGAGGCTGGCTGAGCTTGTCACACTGCTCTGCGGTGCCACCAGTCCCGGGGTTCCATTTCTTTCGTCATTGAACGATTTCAGTGTTGAGTTTCTCTGTGTACCTCTGTGTCCTCCGTGGTGAAAAGCCTTGTCCACAGCCAAGGGTGATTCACACCGCCAGCTGCACCAGCCAGGCCGCCGGTGCCAGCAGGGTCGTGGCGGTTACTTGCGACAGTCGCCACTGACGTCCGCAACGCTTGGCTTTGACCTCCAGCTGCTGCCGCAGGGCGTCGATGAGCTGATCCAGCAAGACGAAGCTCCGGCCGATGGCCTGGGTGCCGGCGGCAAACACCTCGCCGGGCGGAATGTCGATGCGCGGCGTTTCCAGTATCCGCGTCTCCAGCAACTGCAGAAAATCCTCCGTGGTCGCCAGGCTGTCGTTTAGTCCCCGCGCCTCTGCGTTGCCCTGCAGCTCACCCTTGGCCATGCCGATGGCACTGCGTGTGCGTGCCAGCAGATAGCGCAGCTTCACCTGCTCTGGAATACCACATTCCTGCTGTGCTGCGGCACCCGTGGCCATGCCGCGCGCCTGGCCCTGGGTCTCGGTGACCAGGGGCACCAGGTTGATAGCGGCGTTGGCCAGCTGGGTGAACCCGCTGTCTTCGTCCAGCAGGCCCTGTTTCTCGCCCAGGTCGTTGATGAGATAGAGGATTTCGCCGACCAGCTCGCTGTGCAGGTCGAAGCTGCGGGTGGAGCTGAGGCGTTGCAGCTCCTGCTTGATGGTTGACCACTGCGCCTCGATGCGCTGGATGCGTTCGCTGACCACCCGGCAAGAGGTCTGTCCGGCCAGTCGGGTGAGAATACGTGCGTCGGCGTCGATGTGCTGTTGCTGGGTCTGCAGTTTGGCGCCGAAACTGGCATCGCCCTGCAGAAAGGCATTGGCCATGCCCCGGTGTTGGGGGATCTTCTCCAGCAGCTGGCGCAGACCGCGGATCTCCTCCAGGGCGGCAAGGCGCTGGCGGGCCTGTCGGCATCGCTGGCCGCGCAGGTGTTGGAACAGGTAGCCGCCGACGGCCAGTATGCCCGCGGGCAGCAGCAACAAGGGAATCATTGCTTGGTCTCCACTTGTAATACGTGATGCATGCGCTCGGCCAGCTGCAGCAGGTATTGCGAGGTGGTGCTGACATTGGCGATGTTTTCGCCTTCGCTGCTGGCCATCTGGCGGATATCTTCGATGTGCCGGGCGATATTTTCACTGGCGCTACCCTGCTGGCTGATGGCGCCGCTGATCTCGGTAATCCGCTCCGCCGCCTGTGCGGTGCCCTGGCGGATTTTGGCCAGGGCCTCGCCGGCACGCTGCGACAGGGTGACGCCGTGCTCCACCGAGTCGCTTACCGTGCCCATGCACTTCACCGTACCCTGGATGTCGGACTGGATCATCTGGATCTGCTTCGTCACCTCGGTGGCGGCATCGTGGGTGCGGCCGGCCAGGGTGCGCACCTCGTCGGCCACCACGGCAAAACCGCGTCCCTGTTCGCCCGCGCGGGCGGCCTCGATGGCGGCATTCAGGGCCAGCAGGTTGGTCTGTTCGGAAATGGATTCGATGACGCCGATGATCGAGCCGACCTGTTCTGAGCGTTGACCGAGGGCGCCGATCTGGCCCGCCGATTCCTGCACCGAATCGGCAACGCTGCGGATCTCGTCCACCGCCTGCTGCACGATCTGCTCGCCCTCGCTGGCCTGGCCGCTGGCCTGCTCCGAGGCTGCGCGGGTCTCACGTGCCTGGGCGTCGATATCGCGAACACTGGCGGCCATCTGCTCGATGGCCGAGGCAATGGCGTTGACCGCCATGCTGTGTCTCATGGCGCCCACAGAGCTGGTTTCAGCACGGTCACTCTGTTCGCGTGCGGCACCGTTGACCTCGTCGGCTGCGGTGCGGGCACGCTCGAGGATGCGTATGTTCTCCCGGGTGCTCTGTCTCAGGTATTGTCGAAGGGGGGCATATTCGCTGTGGTTTTTGGATACCGGCAGGCCCTGCACCAAGGCCGCCTGCCACTGCCGGTTGGCCAGATAGTGGCCCAGTAACAGATAGAGGTTGAGGGCGGTGAGCCCGCCCAGCAGGGGCAGGGATTGGCTGGCCCCGCTACCGAGGGTGAGGCCGAGCAGGGCGATAGGCAGGCTGCCGCTGAGTCCAAGCAGCGCCAGCTTGCGGCCCAGTGAAAGTCGTCTCATCAAACCTGCCGCCGGTGCGCCGAAGGTGTTGAACCAAGCGGGTAGTGTCGAATTTTTCAGTGTCGGCATGAGGGTCAAAAGTCCATCTTCTATGATTGAAACAGTGGCCCGGAAAGGCACCTTGGTGGTGCTCTTTTCTTTGCTGGTCTGCCTCTGATGACTGGAAAGCCCAGTCGTTCCCCCTGTCATTAGCGGCAACCTTCGTGGCGGCTTGAGTACCGCTGCCAATGCGCCTCCCGGCGTGCAAACCAGAGCCGGCCCGCCTGCGCTACAATGCGCCCACGCACAAGCTCGGAGTCCTCCCTTTTGCATTATCTGTTAGCCCGTCTTCTCAGTGCCGCCATCGTCATCTTCGGCGTCTTGTGCCTGGTGTTCTTCTTGATCCATCTGGTGCCGGGCGACCCCGTGGAAGTCATGCTGGGCGAATCGGCGCGACCGGCCGACCGCGAGGCCCTGCGCCAGGCCCTGGGCCTGAACCAGCCCATCGGCGTACAGTTTCTGAACTATCTCAACGGCCTGCTGCACTTCGACCTTGGCACCTCGCTGCACTCCAAACGCCCCATCAGTGACATCCTGCTGGAGCGCCTGCCGGCGACGCTGGAGCTGTCGCTGGCCGCACTGCTGGTGGCGGTGGTGATCGCCTTTCCGCTCGGTGTGCTGTCGGCGGTGCGCAAGGACTCGGTGTGGGATCACCTCGCCATGGGCGTGTCCCTCGGCGGCGTGGCCATCCCCAACTTCCTGCTCGGCCCGCTGCTGATTCTGGGCTTTTCCCTGTGGCTGGGTTGGTTTCCGGTCAGCGGCCGCGAGGGGCCGGGCTCGCTGGTGCTGCCGGCGCTGACCCTCGGCACCGCCCTGGCGGCCATTCTCTCGCGCATGCTGCGCGCCACCCTGCTGGAAGTGCTCAACGAAGACTACATCCGCACCGCCCGCGCCAAGGGTCTGGCCCCGCGGGTGGTGATCTGGAAGCACGCCCTGCGCAACGCCCTGCTGCCGGTGATCACCCTGCTGGGCCTGCAACTGGGTGCCCTGCTGGGCGGCGCGGTGATCACCGAGGTGGTGTTCTCCTGGCCCGGCCTCGGCCAACTGGTGATCGAGGCCATCCAGCGCCGCGACTACCCGCTGGTGCAGGCCTGTGTGCTGCTCATCAGCCTCACCTACGTCGTCGTCAACACCCTCACCGACGTGGCCTACGGCCTGGCTGATCCACGCATACGTGTGGGGGGTGGCCAGTGATGGCGCGACTGCTCGGCCTGTGGCTGCCACTGGCGGTGGTGGTGCTGTGGGCGCTGGCCGCGGTGCTCGGCCCCTTTCTGCCGCTCTCGCCCGACGTGATCCACCTGCCGCAGATACTGGCGCCGCCGGGCGCCGACGCCCTGCTGGGTAATGACGACCTCGGCCGCTCACTGGCCGCGCGGGTGGTCAGTGGCGCGCAGACCTCATTCCTGGTTGCTGTCTGGGTAGTCACTATTTCCGCCCTGCTGGGCACGGTGATCGGTGCCGCCAGCGCCTATTTGGGTGGCGTGTGGGATCTGGTCACCGTGCGCATCATCGACATCTTCCTCGCCTTCCCCGGCATCCTGCTCGCCATCGCCCTGGCCGGCATCCTCGGCCCTGGCATCGACAACGTGGTGCTGGCGTTATCCGTGGTGGGCTGGGTGGGCTATGCGCGTCTGGCCCGCGCGCAGGTGTTGAGCCTCAAACACCGTGAACATGTGCAGGCTGCCATCGTGCTCGGCGCGGGGCCGGTGCGGATTCTGCGTCTTCATCTGCTGCCGCTGATTCTTGCGCCGCTGATCGTCGAGGCCAGCTTCGGTGTTGCCGGGGTGGTCATCGCCGAGGCGGGCTTGTCATTTTTGGGGCTGGGTGTGCAGCCACCTGCCGCCTCATGGGGCGCGATGATCCGCGACGGCGCGCGTTATTTGCTGGTCGCCCCGCACATGGTGCTGGTGCCGGGCGTGGCGCTGGCGCTGGTGGTGCTGGCGGTTAATCTGCTGGGTGACCGGCTGCGGGATCGGTTGGATGTGCGGCGGGTGAGATGAGGGTCATGCTTTTGCTTGCTATTGGGGGGGCAAGACATCGTGGAAACGGGTCAGGTTGACTCGTGGTTTCGGGCTAGGGGGCGTAATAAACTACCCCGCAGCAAGCTGCGGGGAATTCAACCCTCAGAGGTTAATGCTCAAAATTCCCAATACATCTTGTCCTTTTCCAGTTTGTAATCCCACGGCAAACCTGCATTTTTCCAGCCATTGACCGTTCTGTAGCCCTTCTTGTCTTTATCGCCTTCAAAACCATCAGTTACCGAGTAGACGTTATGATAACCAGCCTTGAATAATAAGTTAGCCGCTTTAGCACTACGGCTACCTGAGCGGCAGATCAGCACAATTGAAGACTCTTTTGTCAATTTTTTCTTCGCCAGCAGATCTTCTATCACAACCAGAAAATTACTGTTTGCCACATTCTTGAATCTGGTTTTTTTTGCATCCCAGGTAGTTTTGTAGGGTGGGCAGCACGTAGCAAGTAGCCTGGGTTGAGCCTGCGAAACCCGGGGGGGCAGCGTAATAAAATCCCGGGTTTCGCAGGCTCAACCCAGGCTACAATACTACAATCTGAATCAAAATCTGATGCTGAAAAGAATTTCCGGATAAGTGCTGGAACAGTCGATCTGGCAGTCGCTGTATTGTTCGTACACGATGCCGCCGCCGATATAGGTTTTGTTTCTCATGGAGGTATAGGCGCCGGCACGGTAGCCGTAGGAATTCATGTCCACAGAGACGTCACTGTCAATCAATGTCCGGCGGTAGAATGCACCCAGGTAAGGTTTTACAACCTTCGGCTGGGTAAATACGTATCGGATCTGCGGGCTGATTTTGGTGATGGAAGAACTGCTGGAAAACCAGTGCTGTGCGTCGACGCCTATTTCCAGCCCTTGCAGGATGTAATAGCCGATACCGATACCCAGAATTGTATAGTTGCCGTCAAATGAGCTTCCTGTGCCGGCCATGATGCCGATATTGGTCGCACCTTTTGAGAAGGCGGTGTTTGCGCCGCCAGCGGCCGCGTTTGCTGCCGGGGCATGGGCCGTTAGGCCCAGCAGAAATAGTGAAGCGGCAATTTTCTTCATCATTTTATTGACTCTCTGCTGTGTTTTCCTCGTTACACTGCTCTGCGGTGTAACGAAAATGGGTGGGGTATTGCGCCGCGAATGACGTGGCGCTGAGCGCCACAGGATGTGTGGCACCGCAGAGCGGTGCTACAAGTTGATTTTCTCTGTGCCCTCCGTGCCTCTGTGGCGCAAATCATTTTGTAAGGTGGGCACCGCTCACCGGCAAAGCCTGTCGAACCGATTTGGTGGGCGGTGCCCTCCCGGGTTATTTCTTGCTTAACAGGCCACCCAGCGCGGCGAAGGGGTTGTGGGTGGCAGCGGCCTTTTCGGTTTTCACGTCACCGCTGTTGCCGGCCTCAAGCTGGCGCTGGTGTTCGTTGTCGTGGCAGTAAAGGCACAGCAGTTCCCAGTTGCTGCCGTCTTCGGGGTTGTCATCGTGGTCGTGGTTGCGGTGGTGTACGGTGAGTTCCTGCAGGTTGGTGCGGGTGAATTCGCGCTGGCAGCGGCCGCAGATCCAGGGGTACATCTTCATCGCCTTTTCGCGATAGCCCTTTTCGCGTTGGTCTTTGTTGCGGTGGGCGTCGGCGACGATCTTGTCCAGGGCGGCGGATTTGTTGCTCGGCATGATGTGTTCTCTTGCAAGGAAAGTGGAAGTGACGAGCCGTCTGCAGTGACGGTTTGATGCTATTTTGAGAATATAGCGCAAACCCTACAGGAATGAACCATGTCGCTTGGCCCCGTAATGCTGGATTTGACCGGACTCGAAATGACACCCGAGGAGCGCGGGATGCTCGTGCACCCGCTGGTGGGTGGAGTCATCCTGTTCAGTCGCAACTATGAATCACCGCAGCAGCTGCAACAGCTGGTGGCGGAGATCCATGCCCTGCGTGACCCGCATCTGCTGGTGTCGGTGGATCATGAGGGCGGGCGGGTGCAGCGTTTTCGCCACGGTTTTACGGCGCTACCACCGGCACGGGTCTTTGGGCGGATTTATGAGCAGGATCGCAAGCGTGGCAAGCGCCTGGCGGAACTGAGCGGCTGGTTGATGGCCAGCGAACTGCGCGCGGTGGGCATCGATTTCAGCTTTGCCCCGGTGCTGGATCTCGACCGTGGCATCAGCGAGGTGATCGGTGACCGCGCCTTTCATTCACACCCGGAGAAGGTTGGCGATCTGGCCCAGGCCTATGTTGCCGGCATGCGTCGCGCGGGCATGCCGGCCACCGGCAAGCACTTTCCCGGTCACGGTGCGGTGGCGCCGGATTCGCACGTGGATCTGCCGGTGGATGAGCGTCCCTTCGTCGATATCGAGGCCGAGGATCTGCGCCCTTTCGGGCGTCTGATTCGTGCCGGCATGGCGGCGATGATGCCGGCGCATGTGGTGTATTCGGCGGTGGATGAGCGGCCGGCCTGTTTTTCTGCGCGCTGGCTGAAGGATGTGCTGCGCGGCCGGCTGGGCTTTCAGGGGGTGATCTTCAGTGATGATCTGAGCATGCAGGGCGCACACGTCATGGGTGATATCGTGGCGCGCGGCGAGGCGGCGCTGGCGGCGGGTTGTGACATGGTGCTGGTGTGCAATCATCCGCAGGATGCGGTGCGCCTGCTGGACGGGCTGGGCGCACACGATGATCCGGTGTCGCATTTGCGTCTGGCGCGTCTGCATGAGCGTCACGGCATGACACGTGAGGAATTGCAGGCCAGTGCGGAATGGCAGCAGGCGGTGGCGGCGCTGGAGGCATTGCAGGATCATGAAACCTTACAGCTGGAGGTGTGACTGTTGGGGAATTTACGAATGAACCAAAGGCCACTTGAATCATGAGTCGTGTCAGTCTTTCCGCGTTGAAACAGCGCCTGCTGGGTCTGCTCTGGGATACCGATATCCGGGCCCTGCCCAAGGGCAAGGCACGCCTGCTGAAGGCGGCGCGCATTGCCGTGGCGGTGGGAAAGGATCTGGCCGCCGGTCAGCTGAGCCTGCGCGCCACCAGCCTGGTCTATACCACGCTGCTGTCGCTGGTGCCGCTGCTGGCGCTGGCCTTTTCCATGTTCAAGGCCTTTGGCGTACACAACCAGCTGGAGCCGGCGCTGATCTCGCTGCTGGAGCCGCTGGGGGAAAAGGGCGTGGAAATCGCCCGGCAACTGGTGCAGTTTGTGGAGAATATCGGCGTCGGCGTGCTGGGTGCGGTGGGCCTGGCGATGCTGATTTATACCGTGGTCTCGACCATCCAGAAAATTGAGGGGGCGTTCAACTTCATCTGGCGGGTGTCGACTTTGCGTCCGCTACTGCAACGGGTGAGTGGTTATCTCAGCGTGGTGCTGCTGGGGCCGCTGCTGGTGTTCGTCGCCATGAGCGTGACGGCGACGGTGATGAGTCATTCGCTGGTCAGGGAGCTGCTGACGGTGGCGCCGCTGGGTGGCCTGTATGTTGTCTTCAGCAAGCTGCTGCCCTGGCTACTGGTCAGTAGCGCCTTTACCGTAACCTATCTGATCATCCCCAATACGCGCGTGCGGGTGCCCAGCGCGCTGGTGGGCGGTGCCGTGGCGGGTCTACTGTGGCAGATCGCCAGCTGGGGCTTTACCGCCTTTGTCGTCGGCTCCACCAAATACACGGCGATCTATTCCAGCTTCGCCATCGTCATCCTGTTTCTGATCTGGCTTTACATCAGCTGGCTGGTGCTGCTGCTGGGGGCCTCCATCGCCTTCTATCATCAGAATCCGGCCGCTATGCATCCGGCCTCCAGGGTGTTGGGGCCGCGCTCGCGCGAGGCCCTGGCGTTGGAGATCATGCGTTGCGTGGGACTGGCCCATCTGGGGGAGACACCGCTGTGCACACAGCAGACCATCGCCACGGCGCTGCAATTGCCGCCGGAGCAGATGACGGGCATCGTCGATCAGTTACTGCAGCACGGGTTGCTGCTGAATAGTGATGAAGACCCGCCGCACCTGGTACCCGCGCGTGATCTCGGCGCCATCGCCCTGAAGGATATCGTCGATGCCGTGTCCGGGGACACTATCGTGCCGGGTATCCCGCCGCAAACGCAGGCCGTGATGCGCTCGCTCGACGCGAGCCTGGAACAGGGGCTGGGCGGACAGACGCTGCGGGATTTGTTGAAATCATAAGCTGGGTAGGGTGGGCAGGCTTTTCATGCCCACGCGAAATGCGGGAATCCGGGTCACCGCGTGGGCACATAAAACGTACCCACCCTACTTTTCTGAAGTCGCAGAAGGTGGGGGTGGTTAGTTGCGCCGCAGCCTGTCCGAGACGGCGATTGGCGTCGGGTAGCGCCGCACGATCACATACGACGACACCATGAAGGTGATCAGGGTGCTGAGCTGAATCAGGTAGGACGCCTGCTCACCAATCACCGCCTGCTGCAAGGCCAGCACCGCGATCAGCAGCGAAAACTCGCTGATCTGTCCCAGGCGTACACCGACCTCCGAGGCCCGTCCGGAGCTTTCCCCGCTGCGCCGCAGCAGAAAACGGAACAGCAGCGGCTTGCCGAGCAGAATCAGCGCCGATAGCAGCAGGGCGGGAACGACAATCTCCCCCAGCATGCGGATATCGAAGCCGGCGCCGATGGAAAAGAAGAACAGGATCAGGAAGAAATCACGCAGGGGTTTCAGGCGTTCGCTGATGAACAGCGAGATCGGATGGGTTGCCAGCGCCACGCCGGCGATGAAGGCGCCGATTTCGTGCGACAGGCCGAGGCCGGCGGCCAGCTCTGAGATCCCCAGACACCAGCCGATGGCCATCAGAAAGATATATTCCTGAATCTGGTCGAAGCGGGCAATGAGCGGCATCAGCACGAAACGCGCCAGCGCATAGGACAGGCCGAAGATGGTCGGCAGGCTGGCGGCGAGCAGCAACAGGTTGCCAACGGGCAGGTCACCGCTGTCGGTGGCCTGCAACAGCAGCAGCACAATGATGGCGATGACATCCTGTACCAGCAGGATGCTGAACTCCGGCCATTTGTATGTTTCTTAACCATAACCCAGGATAATCGCTGAAATGGAAAATGAAAGCGGCAGTGGCGCTAAACCCTGTCCAGCGTTAAGTTCAGCCCCCTCAGGCCGATGCTAATAAGTGGTAGCCAGGCCTTGATTCGTGCCTGGGGAAACTTCAGTGGTCATCGGAAAGGGATGTGGACTTCCTCCTGTTAACAACACCGCCGCAGCACGCGGCCGACAACCCGGCAGTAGAACGCAATGCCGGCCGTCTGAAACAATGGCTGGTCGAACTGCCCATCATGGATGCAGTGGAGACGGTGCGGCGTCTGCACGCGGCGATTTCTCCCTTTAATGAGCTGCCCCTGCCCGACGTCGAGCGCCTTAAACTGCTGGAGGTCTACCGGCAGGGGCTGGAAGAGGTATTCCTGATCTATGACGAACAGCGCCTCAAGGTGCTGTCACTGCCGGCGCGCGAGCGGCAGCAGCTTGCTGACGATATCATGGGGCTCTACCTGGAGCTGGCCAACGGCTATAAGATTCTGGTGCGCAATGGCTTCGATGAGAGTGATGACCCGGCGCGGGATGGTTTTCTGCTGCAGGCGATTTATCGCGCCATGGAGCTGATTGGCTTGGCCGTGCTGTATGCACGCCGGGTGGACCGGCCGACACCGGAGCCGGCCTGGGTGGAATTGCACCAGCTGTACGCCTTTTGTGAGAAGCATGATGCCCTGCAGAAGCGGGTGAAGGTGGCGCGGCACGAGTCGGTTGTGCCGACCGTTGAGCGTGTTTATACCCAGGCGCTGCTGATGGCGGTGATGGATACCCGGCAACTGACGGGCGCTGAGTTGATGGAATTGTTTCTGTTGCTGGAAGAGTATTCCTCGCTCTGCGACATCAGCCAGGAGGTGCCGGATGAGACGCGCCCCGGGTGTTTTGTTATTGACCTGATGGCGGATAGACCACCGCAGGCACTCACGGTGGGGCAGGCGGCGGAGCGTGACTGGATGAAGCCCCGGACACTGGATATTCTGCCGGTCCGTGATGCCGTCGAGGCGTGGCTGGCGCAGCACAGGGTGGAAGATGGCGCCATGCAGAACCAGGATGTTCGGCCCGCGAGGATGCTGACGGGCCTGCTGGGTTCCCATTGGGGGCGCAAAGGGCCGCGCTCTGTGGCGCGGCGCTTCGTCAAGGTGGCGCTGGGCCTGAAGGCGTTGGAATATTTTCTCTCCGATCCCGGGCATTTGACGCAGGCCTGCAGTACCGAAGTGTACGGCGGTATCGAGGTGCTGAGCCTGGATAGTGAAGATGAGGTGCGCTATCAGCTGGGTGACTGGCAAATGCTGGATCAGAGCGATACCGGTTGCCTGCTGTTAGGGCGTGTGAGTGCCGCTGATGAGACACCGATGGTCGGTTCATTACTGGGCGTGGTGGGCTTCCTGCCGGAGATGGGTCAACAGAACCTGTCTATAGGTATCGTGCGCTGGCAGGGTGAGATCAGTGAGGGACGCAGCAAACTGGGTGTGGAGATTATCGAGGATGTGGCGCAGCCCATCCTGTTTGGCAGCACGGCGCAGGATCTGGATCAGGCGCCGGAGCTGGGTTTCTATTTCCCCAAGAATAACGCAGAGGGGCGTTCCGCCTCGCTACTGTTGCCGCGGCGGGCCAGACAGGACTCGCTGTATGTGCGGGTGAAGGGTCAGGCCTTTGAGGTAGTGACGGCCTCGGTGGTGCGCGAGGCCGAGGTTTTTGTGCAGTATCGGTTCAGAGTGCAGGTATAATTTCAGGACTCAGGACTCAGGACTCAGTCATTTCCTTACAACAAGAGGTTTACATTCCGTGTCTCACGTAGAGTTGATTTCCCCCCTGGCTGATTCGCCTTACGACAGTGAGTCGATTCTCGCCGCCTGTCATCGACAGCAGGTGATGGCGGGGCCTGGTGAGGCATTGACAGGCCGCCCGGTCACGGCACTCATCGATACGGGTAGCGACATGCTCAAGTTGCGCACCGAATACCAGCTGCCGGCATCGGCGGCACGGCGTTTCGTCGAGCAGGCCATCAAACGGGAGCGCCTGCTGGGCGTACACCATCCTGATAAGACGTGGTTTCTGTGGACACCTGCCGGTGGCGACGACACGGTCGTAATCGGCAATATCACGCCACGCCTGCTGGCGCTGAATAAATATGACGAACTGAATGAGCGCTACTCCCCGTCATCGCAGATCGGTTTCATGGCGCAGATGCTGGATGACTATCTGGCAGTGCTGGCGAAGGACGAGTTGAGCCTCGATCTGTGCCTATCGAACTTTGGTGTGGATGCTGATGATCATCTGTTCTATCTGGATGATGATTTTTATCCCGGCAGCAGTCTCACCATGCTCAGTGATGCACTGGGCACCTGGGTACGTGCACTGGAGTGGCTGGATGAAGCGTTGGCCGCGGCGTTGGGCAAGATGCTGTCGCAGAGCCTCCGCCAGCATTTTTCCGATACGCATGTGATAACCGTCGTCGCCGAGGGTTTGCGCGGGGTGTTCATTCCACCGCAGCGGCAGGCCGTGGCAAAGGCGCTGATTCAGGCCCTGTATGGTGATCAGACATTTAGTTATCAGGCACCGAAGCCAAAAAATAATGGCAGTGTGATGGCGTTGATTGGCGATATTCATGGCAATGCACCGGCCCTGGAATGTGCCCTGGAATATCTGGCGGGGCGCGGGATCGATCACGGCATCATGCTGGGTGATGTGGTGGGCTATGGCCCGCATCCGCAGCAGTGCGTGGAGATGGTGCAGGCATTGTAGGGCTGGAGCATGGTGCGTGGCAATCATGATCACGCGGTGGCCTGTGGTGAGATACGCGGCGGCATCACCTCGCTGGCCTCGTGGTCGCTGAAATGGACCATTGACCAGCTCAGCGATGATGAGCGCCAGTGGCTGGCACAGCTACCGGTTTACCAGCAGGGTGATCAGTGGCTGGCGGTGCATGGTTCGCCCTTGGACAAGACTTTCTTTAACGGTTATGTCTATCAGATGAGTTATGTTGAGAATCTTGATGAGCTGAGTGAGCGGCAGGTACCGCTGTGTTTTCATGGCCACTCGCATATCCAGAAAACCTGGCGGCGTGATGGTGATGGCGATGCCGGTGACAGCAGTAAGCGGCAGCAGCTGGCGGAGGCGGCGCATGTGTTGATCAGCCCTGGCTCCATCGGTCAGCCGCGTGGTGGCGACGCGGGTGTGGAGCTGGCGATCATCGACCTGGCTTCACGTGAGCTGGAATACCATCGTCTGTCCTATAACATGGAAAAGACGCTGGCCGACATGAGTAAACACCAGTTTCCATCGGAAATGGCGGATCGCCTGCGGCGCGGGCAATAAGTGGGGGGCGTAAATTCAGCGGGGACAGCACCACCACGAAGTCCATGAAGAATTTCTCCATGACCAAGGCAGAGGAACCCATTGAGTATAGGAGCGGGCCATGCCCGCGATAGCCTTGCCTTTCACCACAGAGGTCGTGGATCTGGACATTGTGGGAGCGGCTTCAGCCGCGAATCAAGCCTGTCTTCTTCGCGGCTGAAGCCGCTCCCACAAATTTATTGTTTTCCAACCACCTGTCGCAGGCATGGCCTGCTCCTACACGAAATAGGCCCTACGATCCGTTGGGTAGCGCGGAATGGATTCAGGGACACATGGGCTCGATCTTCGGCAGCGCACTGCGCAGTCCGGCCCAGCCCATGCCCAGGTTGGCGCGGCGGCCGGTGATCAGGATCGCCAGTGCATTGGGTTTGCCCGGCACTACCACCATGAAGTGAAAGGTCTTGGGCGTGGTCATCTGGATTTCCAGCATGCTGTTGCGGACTTCTTCGCCACGCGTCTGGGCAAGGCGTTTTTCCACATTGGTGATGCCCTTGCCGCGGAACATGTCCACCGCCGCTGCTGACACAGCATCCATATAACTAGAAGTGAAGTAGGGGACGTTGTGGTGGGCACCGAGCATCAGGCCGGTGCTCAGATCCACGACAGCGGCGCCCAGTGCGTCTTCCACGTTGTCGACGATCTCTCGGCAAACGTCATTAATTCCAGCCATTTTTATTTCTCCTCATGATTGTTTTTTGCAAGCGTATTGAACAGCTTGTCTACCTTTCGGGTCGTCTCGGCAGGAACTTTAGCGTAGATGTTGTCTGGAGGTAAGAGGGGAGGTGTTATTTACGTTAGAAGTCCATGCGCAAATTCAACGCGGCGATATCCGCAGCACCCTTGCTGGCATGTGCCAGCGACATGCCGAGATTGGCATCGGGCTGGGAAAACACCGTTAACAGCAGGCCGTTGCCGGCGTGCAGGATGAAGACATTACCGTCATCGCTCTGGATCAGCACATTCTTGATGCTGCCGCCGTTGGTCTCGCGGATGACGTTGTCGCTGAGGGCCAGCAGGGCGCTGCTCATGGCGGCGAAACGGTGTTTGTCCAGCCCGCTCTGCAGACGCTCCGCGAGGGCGCGGCCGTCGTTGGCGCTGACCATGGCGCCGAGCATGTCGCCGCAATCATCCAGCATCTCGCAAAGCGTCGCACTGAGCGTATGGCGGATGTCGCTGGAGACGGTGTCTTCGTGCTTGCTGCCTTCTTCACTGACCTTGTCGACCATGTCGCTGATGAAAGTCATGTCTCAGTTCTCCAATACGGCCAGCAGGGCGTTGACCAGGATTCGCACATCATCGGAACAGCGTCCATCCACTTCGAAGACGGGGAAGATCTGCTCGCGTTCATACAGCCGGGTCTGGTAATCCGTGATGCTGGCATTGTCCTGTATGCCCATGCGCGTCACGCCGATCACCACGCCGGTGTCGCGGATGAAGTCACCAAAGGCGTCCAGATAGTATTCCATCTGTGCTACGGGATCCGGGTGGTCGTTGTTCACCAGCAGCACCAGGCCCAGTCCGCCCTGGGTCAGGATCTGCCACATGAAGTCGAAGCGTTCCTGACCCGGTGTGCCGTAGAGGTGGATACGCTTGCCGTCCTCCAACTGAATATAGCTGTAATCCATGGCGACAGTCGTGGTGTTCTTGATGTTGCGCTCGCTGCCGGTGGTGGCGACGTCGGTGCGTACCGGGGGTTCGTCACTGATGGCGCTGATGGCGCTGGTCTTGCCGGCGCCGACGGGGCCAGTGAAGATGATTTTATCTGTGGCCTGAAACATTATTTGGGACGTCCTTGGAAATACATGCTTGAGAAGGCGGGTTAACGAAAGCCCAGCTTGCGGGCCAGCATGCTGAGCAGGCCCTTGCGCCGTGTGCGGGGCTTGCCGTATTGCAGGCCTGAATCAGAGGTTGTGGCAGTTCGGTCGATGAGTCCGACGGCATAGGCTGCGTTGTAAAAACTGACGACTTCATCCCGGGCGACGCCGGCTTCTTTGCGCAATTCTTTCAGGCTGATGGGTTGGCGCGCCATGATGGCGGCCAGTTTGAAATGTGACTGGCGAAAGCCATTGCGGGTGAAGTTGGGCCAGGCCTTGAGCCGTACCGGCTGGGCCATGTCGTGGCCCTCCAGTAACCGGCCATCGGAATAGTCGACGCCGGCCTGCCAGAGCAGGCTGTCCAGGGTGGAGATGCTCATCGCCTGGGCATTCTTGGCGAAGGCGACGATATCGATTTGTTCGATGTACAGCTTCTTGAAGGGGGCGGTCATGATGATCTTGGCATCGGCTTCGTCTTTGCTTGCCACGGTGCCGTTGTGCCCACCAATCAGCAGCCAGGTGTTGTCGAATCTGATCTGGTAGCAGGCCTTTTGTTGTCGCGCACTCAGCAGGATGTGGAACAGGTTTTTACTCGGTGCTGCCGGCTCTTGTGTATCTTCGATGACGGAGGTGCTTGCCGGGGGAGTTTCTGTCGCGGCTTCGGTGGCTTGTGTGCTTGCGGTTTCGCCGTTTTCTGTACTCGTCGGTGCTGCAGCGGATTTGCTATTGTCCGATGGCTCGCTTATCGCCTCCTGGGTGGCAAAGGTAGCCTTCATGCGCAGGCAGATGCGAGTCAACAGTTCCTGCATGTCGGTGACTCGTACCGGGGGTTCCTGCCAGATGAGGTTTTTGCCTTCTCGGCGCTCCTCACTGAGCACGAGTTTTACTTGTCCGTCGCGCGACTCTTCCAGCACCTGCTGGCCGATGTCGTTGTCGGCATCGATGACCAACAGGTGGCCGTGGGGACTGTTGTCGGGCAGCAGCAGGCTGACAATGCCATCATCGTTGATAAGGTCAACGGCAACCTTGAGTACCTTGCGATTGGTTGGATCCAGGGCAATAGGCGATATGCGCAAGGGTTTGGGCACGGCGTGTTTCCTGTGAACGGGTGTCAGTGCGAAATGACAATGTTCCCACTACTCCATCAATATCACATTGTAGAGTACTGGTGGGGTTTTCTCTTCTCCATTTGTCGGCACAGTCCCCTGAAAGGTTTAGGGAAGTATGCCGATTTGAGCGGCAGAAGGGTGACACATTTGGCAGTTGTTCGCCCCTAGGGAGAACGTGTAGGAAAATCAGGTTATTATGTACTTTGACCCTATTTTTAGTACTGGCACTCCATCAAGGTGATAAATTGGGGTGCCGTTGGTCTGTGATCTTTTCCTTTTTTTCGGTTTCCTTCGAAGAGATAGATTGATAGTGTCCAAAGGATCATCAGCGGTGATTCGCACAAACACCGGAATAGGGTGCTGTACTAATGTGGGTGAGTCTGTGACGGTGATGGTAATGACACGGCTCTCGCCTGCAGCCAATGTGTCCAAGAAGCTTCATTGCCGCCGATGCACCACACATTGCAGTTCACCGCATCGCTGAACTTGTTGGCAGCCTATCGTGGGCTGAAATCCACATAGAGTAGGGTAGCTGAGTCATGACATCGATTTTCGGCGACGTCTTTACCGAAATGGCGGTGCTGCTGTTGGTGGCAGCAGTCATCGGCGCCATCGGTGTGCGCTTGCGGCAGCCGCTGATCGTTGCCTTTATCGCGGTAGGCGTCCTGGTGGGGCCATCCGTACTCGGCTGGGTGTCGGCAAACGACCAGGTCGATCTGCTGGCCAAACTGGGTATTGCGCTGCTGTTGTTCGTGGTGGGGCTCAAGCTGGATCTACATATCATCCGCGCCATGGGGCCGGTGGCGCTGGCCACTGGGCTGGGGCAGGTCTTTTTTACCTCCGTGCTCGGCTACTTTATCGCCATCGCCCTGGGGATGACCCCGGTGACCGCCCTCTATGTGGCGGTGGCGTTGACCTTCTCCAGCACCATTATTATCGTCAAGCTGCTGTCCGACAAACGCGAGGTAGACGCACTGCACGGACGTATCGCCATCGGCTTCCTGATTGTTCAGGATATCGTCGTGGTGCTGGTGATGATTGGTCTGACCGCGCTGGGCGAGGCGGGTGATACTGCCGGCCTGGGCCGGGAGGCGCTGGCGGTATTGATCAAAGGGGGGCTGTTTATCGTTGCCATTGGCCTGTTGATGCGCTACGTGCTGACGCCGCTGCTGCACCAATTGGCCCGTTCACCAGAGCTGCTGGTACTGTTCGCCATTGCCTGGGCGGTGGCCCTGGGCGCGGCGGGTGGACATCTGGGATTCAGCAAGGAGGTGGGCGCCTTTCTCGCCGGTGTGTCACTGGCCTCCACGCCCTACCGCGAGGCCATTGGCTCGCGCCTGGTGAGCCTGCGCGATTTTCTACTGCTGTTTTTCTTCATCGACCTGGGTGCCGGGCTGGATCTGGCAACGCTCGGCGCGCAGGTGGTACCGGCCATTCTGCTGTCACTGTTCGTGCTCATCGGCAATCCGCTGATCGTGATGATCATCCTGGGTGCTATGGGTTACCGCAAGCGTACCGGCTTTCTGGCCGGCTTGACGGTGGCCCAGATCAGCGAATTTTCCCTGATCCTGGGGGCCCTGGGCCTGAGCCTGGGCCATATCGACGCCGACACCATGGGCCTCATCACCCTGGTGGGATTGATCACCATCAGGGCCTCCACCTACATGATTTTATACTCCCACCTCCTCTACGAGCGGCTTTCTCCCTGGCTGGGCGTTTTCGAGCGCCAACGGGCGTACCGGGAAGAGGATCAGGATACGGAACAGGGCAGGGTGGATGTCATCCTGTTTGGCCTGGGGCGGTTCGGCACCGGGATTGTGCGGGAACTGCGGCAACGCGGCTACCGGGTGCTCGGGGTTGATTTCGATCCCGATCTGATACGCCAGCAGGAAGGCAATGGTTATGAGGTGCGTTACGGTGATGCCGAGGATCCGGAATTTCTCGCCAGTTTGCCGCTTGGGCGGGCGGGTTGGGTCTTGAGCAGTTTGCGCGAGACGCCGGTCAATCTCGCCCTGCTGCACGGCCTGCGCGATCAGAGTTACAAAGGGCGCGTGGCGGTAACGGCCCACGTCACCGCCTCTGCCGAGCAACTGAAGCAGGCGGGTGCCGACCAGGTGTTGATTCCTTACGCTGATGCGGCCGCGGAGGCTGTTGATAACCTGTTTGGCGTGAGCGGAGGGCGGCCCACCCGGGGTGGAGAGTCTCTTGAATGACAGCAAATTTATAGTGCTGGTTGTTAAGTTATAAGGAATTTGACGGACGATTATGCGCACAGTTGATCGAAGACAGCGTTTAGCATTTACGCCACGCGACACGGTGTTTTTCCAGTTGCGGAGCGGGTGTTTACGTGCTGTTCTGTTTGCCTTGATGTGGTGGATACTCACGGATGGCGCAATAGCTTCATGGTGGGTTGGCGCGCCAGTGGTGCTGTTTGCGACGTTGGTCAGCGTGGTGCTATTGCCTCCTATTACCTGGTCCTTGCCCGGGGTTGTACGATTTGTGCCGTTTTTTCTCTGGCGCTCCCTGTACGGCGGCGTGGATGTGGCCAGGCGAGCGATGCATCCCCGGCTACCGATTTCGCCGGGGTTATTTTGTTACCAGTGGCGGTTGCCGCCGGGCTTGCCGCGGGTCTTCATGGCCAACACGGTAAGCCTGCTGCCTGGCACCTTGAGTGTGGAACTCGGTGCAGATGGTCTGCAAGTGCATGTACTCGATGAACGGAAGAATTGTTTGTAAGAACTCGAGACGGTAGAACAAAGAGTGGCCGCGATGTTCGCTATCTCTTTGTCATCATCCAGCGGAGGCGAAGGAAATGAAGAGATTCACTAATATTCTTTGCGTGGTGACGCCAGGGGCAGGATGCAAGCCGGCGTTGGAGCGCGCGGTCACGCTGGCTGAAAACAACCAGGCGAGCCTGACGGTTATCAACGTGACCGAGCGCGTAAGGGCGGGCATTGGAATGCCGGAAGGTGGTCCGATCTCTGCCGACCTGCAGGCAGCCGTCGTCAGTGTGCTTGAGCAGGAGCTGGACTCCCTGATTGAGCCTTACCGCCAGCGGATCAACGTGCAAGCCAAGGTGCTGATCGGCACGCCGTTTCTGGAAATCATTCGAGAGATACTGCGCAACGGGCGCGACCTGGTGATCAAAACCGCTGAAACCCGGGACTGGCAGGACCGGTTATTCGGCAGTGACGATATGCACCTGTTGCGCAAGTGTCCGTGCCCGCTGTGGGTCATGCTGCCGGAGGAAAAACCCAATTACAGCCGGGTCATGGCTGCGGTCGATTTTGATCCGTGGCAGGAAGGCGACGGAGAGAATGACCTGAACCGGCTTATCCTGAAGCTGGCGAGTTCGATAGCGCTGTCCGATTTTGCTGAATTGCATGTGGTTCACGCCTGGGAGCCCGTGACGGAGAGTATGATAAGGGTGTTCAGCAGCGACTTGTCCGAAGCGCAAATCGCCGCCAATGTGAATCGTGAACGGCGCGACCACCAGGCCCAGCTCGACAGGCTGGCCGGCAGGTTGCGCGACTGGATCGGCACGGAGGCTTACAATTATCTGTCACCGCGGCTTTATCTCCGCCAGGGCAACGCACGCAAGGAAATTCCGGTGTTGGCCAGGCAAATTGATGCCGATCTTGTCGTTATGGGCACCGTGGCCCGCACCGGTCTGGCCGGATTCTTCATGGGCAACACCGCAGAGACGATTCTCAACCAGATCGATTGCGCCGTGCTTGCGGTCAAGCCGCCCGGCTTTGTAACGCCGGTCACGTTGGAAGACTGAGTCCGTATGCAGACACTTTACCTCGCCCTGGCGTTATTTCTGTTGTTGAATCTCGTTGCCGGGATGTGGCGGGTGCTGCGTGGCCCCACCGCCGCCGACCGTATGTTGGCGGCACAGTTGTTCGGCACTACGTCGGTGGCTGTGCTGTTGGTGCTTGCGCAGGCCACGGACAAGGCAGCCTTGCGTGATGTGGCTTTGGTATTCGCCCTGTTGGCGGCCGTGACGGCGGTAGCCTTTGTTCGTCGCGCCTGGTCGGGTCGAGGGACAAAGCATGACGCCGAGTGATCTCCTCTCCACCGTTCTACTGATCGCCGGGGGCGTTTTCTTTCTAGCGGGCACCCTGGGCCTGCTGCGTTTCCCGGATGTCTATACCCGCCTGCATGCGCTGACCAAGGCCGACAACGTGGGTCTGGGCCTGGTGGTCGCGGGGCTTGCCTTGCAGGCGGAATCATTGGCTGCAGCGGGCAAGCTGCTGCTGATCTGGCTGTTGGTGCTGCTAGCGGGCGCCAGTGTCGCTCATCTGGTGGCTGCAGCGGCGCGGCAAAGAGGCATCGAGCTGTGGAAGCGATGACTCTGTTGCACTGGGCATTCGATGCCGTGCTGGGATTTTCCCTGTTGTGGCTGGCCTGGCAGGCGTTGGCGAGCCCGGATCTGTTCAGGGCTATTGTGCTGTTCATCGCCTTCGGGTTATTGATGGCGCTGGCCTGGGTGCGGCTCGATGCGCCGGATGTTGCCCTGGCCGAGGCGGCTATTGGTGCGGGTTTGACTGGCGCCCTGCTGCTGACCACGCTGGCAAGGCTCGACAAATCCTCCGGGAGAGGATTTGGACGCACGTTAGGGCACCCGTCAGGGGGGAATAACAGGGATGTTATTCATCCATCAAAGAAAGAAACAAAGGCGCTCCATAAAAAAGACACTGGAACCGAGGTCCATGACTGAGAGAGGTAAAAAACAGTTGCCGTTTCGGTTGCTGCTTGTGGCGCTGTTGTTCGTTCTGACAGCAGGACTCGGTTACGCGGTGTTGACCCTTCCATCGCAGGCCCCGGGTTTGAGCAACCCTGTGGTGGCAAACCTCGAAGCCAGCGGTGTCAGCAATCCGGTCACTGCGGTGCTGCTCAACTTCCGTGCTTACGACACCCTGCTGGAGCTGGGGGTGCTGTTACTGGCCCTGTTTGGGGTCTGGTCACTGGCTGCCGTGCCGGAATGCCGCGAGTCACCCCCGGGGCCGGTCTTGGACGGGCTGTCGCGCCTGCTGGTTCCCTGGCTGATCCTGGTGGCCGGCTATCTGTTGTGGGCTGGCGCCCATGCCCCGGGCGGCGCCTTCCAGGCCGGTTCGGTGCTGGCGGCGGCGGGGGTGTTGCTGTTGCTAACGGGTTGGCGGCTCGACACGAGGTTTTCCGGGCTGCCACTGCGCATGAGCCTGGTGGCCGGCCTGGGGGTGTTTGTGGTGGTGGCTGTTGTATTGATCCTGATGGGCGGGCGCCTGCTGGAATATCCGCCATCATTCGCGGGTGCGCTGATCCTGCTGATCGAGGCGGCGGCGACCTTGTCCATCGGCATGACTCTGGCGGCCCTGTTCCTGGGGGCTCGGCCGGAGGCGGGGCCATGAGCCCGGCTTTCCTCTACGCACTGGTGGGCGTGGGATTGTTCACCCTGGGTCTGTACGCCTTGATTGTCCACGCGCATTTACTGCGAAAGATCCTGGCCATCAATGTGATGGCCAGTGGCGTTTTTCTGGTGTTGGTGGCGCTGGCGGCCCGTACCCAGGGGGCCGCGCCGGATCCCGTGCCGCACGCCATGGTGATTACCGGCATCGTGGTTGCCGTATCGGCCACCGCCCTGGCGTTGGCGCTGATGCTGCGAGTACGGGCCGAAACAGGCCGGGCCGAGCTTGCCGAAGAACCGTTGGAATAACCGCCGGGGCTCAGGTTGATGTCCGATATCCATTGGCCGGTGATCGTCATTTTGCTGCCACTGGCCGGGGGCGTGGCCTGTTTTTTATGGCCGCGGCGCAGCGTCCTGCTGGGTCTGCTCACTGCGCTGGGCGTCGTCGCTTGCGTGGCCGGACTGGGTTGGCAGGTGGTGGAGCAGGGCGCGCAACGCTACGCGGTGGGTGGTTGGGGCGCGCCACTGGGTATTGACCTCTATGCTGATGGCTTGAGCCTGCTGATGCTGACGGTGACGGCGGTGGTGGGACTGGGCATCAGCGTCTATTCCAGCGGCTATTTTGAGCGCGCCCGTTATGGTCAAGACAGGGCGAGGCATTTTTGGCCCGTGTGGATGTTTCTGTGGACGGCGCTGAATGCCCTGTTTTTGTCCGCAGATATCTTCAATCTTTATGTCACCCTGGAACTGCTGGGGCTGGCGGCGGTGGTGCTGGTCGCATTGGCCGGGGGTGCGGATGCCGTGAGCGGGGCCATGCGTTACCTGCTGGTCAGTCTGCTGGGTTCGTTGTTTTATCTACTGGGCGTCGCGCTGCTCTATCACAGTTTTGGCAGTGTCGATATCGCCATATTGGCAGAGCGGGTGGAGCCGTCCCCCGCCGTGTGGGCAGCGATGGGCCTGATGATCGCCGGTTTGCTGCTTAAGACCGCGCTGTTTCCACTGCATTTCTGGTTACCATCGGCCCATGCCAGCGCCCCGGCGCCAGTGAGTGCGCTGTTGTCGGCACTGGTGGTGAAGGCATCGTTTTATATTCTGTTGCGTCTGTGGCTGGAGATCTTTCCGTTTGCCAACGCCGCCCTGGCTCAACTGCTGGGCCTGCTCGGTGCGGCCGCTGTGTTCTGGGGCGGGTTCCAGGCATTGCGCCAGACGCGGCTCAAAATGCTCATCGCCTATTCGACCGTGGCGCAACTGGGTTACCTGTTTCTGGCCTTTCCGCTGGCGAGCATCACCGGCTGGACGGGCGCGCTGTATATGCTGCTATCCCATGCCGCGGCCAAGACGGCCATGTTCATGGCGGCCGGCAACACCCTGTATTTCGGTGGCCATGACCGCATTGCGGATCTTGATCGCGCCGTGCAGCGCATGCCCCTGACGATGACCGCCTTTGCCTTGGCGGGTATCAGCATCATGGGCCTGCCACCCAGCGGCGGATTTATCGCCAAATGGCTGTTGCTGGAGGCTGCCATTCGTTCCGGTCAGTGGTGGTGGGGGGGCGTCCTGATCCTCGGTGGACTGCTGTCCGCCGCCTGGGTCTTCAAAGTGGTTGGTTATGCCTTTACCCGATCTGAAGCGCCCCACGAAGCCAGAGCGGTACCCGCCACCATGGAATGGACGGCACTGCTCATGGCCGTGCTCGCCATCCTGTTGGGCCTGTTTGCCCCCTGGCTGCTGGCATTACTGGAAATCGGTTCACCCTTCAACAGGGAGAATGCCGGATGACGTGCATGGATGCACTCGCCGCTCATTGGCATCCCTGCCAGCACGGCATTTGCACATCCCTGTGCGTCAGTTCGCGGGCGCATGGAGCGCAGGCGTGATGAACTGGGATGCCGCGCTGCCACTGCTCGTTCTCGCCAGCTCCCTGTTACCGGGACTGGTGATTTTCTTCCTGACAGAGGAACGTGTTGCCACCCGGACCACCCTGAACCTGGCGGGTGCGGTACTCAAACTGATGCTGGTCGGGGTGATGATCTGGGGTGTTTTTCACGGCGCCCATTACGAGACCCGGCTGCCCCTGTTGCCGGGGTTGGATTTGCTGCTGCGGGCCGATTCCCTGTCGATGCTGTTCGTCGTGCTTTCCAGCATCCTGTGGCTGGTGACAACCGTTTATGCCGTCGGCTATCTGGAAGGCTCGCCCAATCGTAGCCGCTTTTTCGGATTTTTCAGCCTCTGTGTGACCGCAACGGTCGGTGTGGCGTTGGCCGGCAACCTGATTACCTTTGTGCTGTTTTACGAGCTGCTGACCCTGGCCACCTATCCGCTGATCGTGCACCGTGGTACCGACGAGGCGCGCCGCGCCGGCCGAACCTACCTGGTCTATACCATTGCAGGCGGCACCTTGCTGCTGGTCGGCACAGTATGGCTGTATACCCTTAGCGGCACCCTGGAGTTCACCGCACGCGGTTTTTTATCCGGCCTGGACGCAACACACCATTGGTCCCTGGTCGTCATCTTTGTACTCCTGGTCGCAGGCCTGGGCGTGAAGGCCGCACTGATTCCGTTGCATGGCTGGCTGCCACAGGCCATGGTGGCGCCCGCACCCGTGAGCGCATTGCTGCATGCGGTGGCCGTGGTAAAGGCGGGCGCCTTCGGCATTGTGCGTGTCGTCTACGATGTCTATGGTATGCAGTTCTCCGCCAGTCTGGGAGTAACCTTGCCACTGGCAATCGTGGCAGCGGCGACCATTATTTATGGTTCGATGCGGGCCCTGTTCCAGGATGACCTGAAGCGCCGGCTGGCCTTCTCCACGGTCAGCCAGGTCGCCTATATCGTACTCGGCATCGCTATTGCCGGTCCGATCGCGGCCGTCGGCGGCCTGGTGCATCTGGTGCATCAGGGCGTGATGAAGATTACCCTGTTTTTCTGCGCCGGAAACCTTGCCGAGACCTTGGGGATTCACAAAGTCAGCGAAATGAACGGGGTCGGACGGCGCATGCCCTGGACCATGACGGCCTTTACGGTCGGCGTCTTTGGCATGATTGGTGTCCCACCCTTGGCCGGTTTTATCAGTAAGTGGTATCTGGGGTTGGGGGCGCTGGATGTCGGACAGGGCTGGGTGATTTTTATCCTGGCCGGCAGCAGTTTGCTCAATGCGGCGTATTTCCTGCCGATTCTGTATGCGGCCTGGTTCAAGGCGCCTGCCGGTACCTGGCCCGCCGAGCGCTCTTTCGGGCGGCGTGAGACCGCCTGGGCGTTATTGGCGCCGCCGCTGGTGACGGCCTTCCTGACCCTGGCCCTTGGGCTGCTGGCGTCCGCGCCGTTCGGCCTGCTGCAATGGGCGCGTTTTATCACCCGGCTGGAATACGCACCGTGAACACCGTTTTGAGTGCATTGTTGCTAATCCTGGCGCCGCTGTTACCGCTATTGCTGGCATTTCCCGCACTGCGCTCGCGCCTCCCCCGGCCTTGTCACATCGCCCTCTTGCCGGCGCTCATCCTATTGACTGTCCCGCCGGGTGTTTCGATAGACCTGCCCTGGCTGTTGCTGGGTACCGGGCTGGGTATTGATGACGGGGCGGGCCGTTTGTTGCTGGCGATGTCAGTGCTGATCTGGGCGCTTGCCGCGAGCCTGTTACATACCGCCAAAGGCCAGCCTGCGGATGACCGTCTGACGACCTGTTTTCTGCTGACCCTGGCGGGTAATCTGGGTGCGATTCTGGCGACGGATCTGGTGGGCTTTTTCACCTTTTCAGTTCTGATGGGTTACGGATTTTATGCACTGCTGGTTGCAGGGGGAGACGAAGGGGCGCGGCGGGCGGCGCGTGTCTATCTGGTGTTCCTGATCCTGGCTGATCTGGCGCTGTTCGAGGCCTTGTTGATCGCGGCTGCAACGGCCAAGGATCTGGGCTTTGAGAGCGTGCGCCAGGCAATGGCCCAGTCAGCCTCTCCCGGTCTGTATCTGTCGATGGTGCTTGCCGGCTTTGCCCTCAAGGCCGGCGTTTGGCCGTTACACGTCTGGCTGCTGCCGGCCTTCCGTTCATCCCGGCCGGCAGTGGCCTTGCTGCTGGGGGCCGTTCCCGTTGCCATCGCACTGCTTGGGCTTGTGCGCTGGTTGCCCCTGGGTGAAGTCAGCCTGCCTGCGTTGGGCCTGGTCATCCAGGCTATGGGCGTGGCTGCCATGCTTTACGCCATTCTGGCGGGGGCAAAGCGGGCGTCGCTAACACGGTTGCCCGCTTATGCGGCCATCTTCATCACGGGATTATTCACCACTGTCTTGGGGATGGGGCTGAGCGATCCCGAGGTATGGAACCGGCAGGGGAATTTGGCCTGTTTCCTTATTGTTTCGCTAGGGTTTGGGGTGGCGATACTGGTTGCCGCCAACGGGTGGCTGCAGGCGAGGTGTCAGTATTCCGCTCTACCCGAGAAGCAGGCCGACGATTCGAGCCCGTGGTTTGAACGCTGGTCTGTTGCCGTTACGCGCTGGGCTGCGCAGATGGGAACCGACACCTTGCCCCGATTGCGTGCCGCATGGCTGGCCAACGTGGACCGTTGTCTGCGGCGGATCCGTATCTGGCAAAGAACGCTGGACGGCAGCGAGCGTTTTTTACAGCGCTGGGCCTATGCCGTCACCCTGTTTTTGTTACTGGGGATAGTGGTGGTGTTTGTCGGTGCATTATCCTGGATCTGAGTTTCGATCACCCGCTGTTGAACCTAGAATCCGCAGTTGACCGCTCCAGACTGAGACTCAGTGACTGTTATGCAAGTTATTAGGGCAGGCTGAGCGGTTGCTATGGAAGTGACAAGTTTGGCCTTGATGTTGTACTACATACGCTGGATGCGCCCCAGCTGAGATCGCAGGTTTTCCAGCGCCGTGTGCATTTCTTTGATCCTGGCCCGTTCCTTTGCCACCACGGCCTCTGGCGCGCGCTCGACAAACTGTGGGTTGGCCAGCTTGGCGTCGCCGCGTTCGACGTCCTTTTCCTTTTGCTCGATTTCCTTCGACAGGCGGGCGATCTCGGCCGCCTTGTCGATCAGCCCGGCCATGGGCACCAGTACCTTCATTTCGCCGACCAGGGCGGTGGCCGATTCTGGTGCGTCGTCCTCGCTGGTCAGTACCTTGATGCTCTCGGTGCGGGCGAGGAATTCGAGGTAGTGGCGGTTGGCGGCCAGCTTCTCGCGGTCGCCTTCGCTGGCATTGGCCAGCAGGATGGGCAGTGGCTTGCCGGGGGCGATGTCCATGCCGGAACGGATCTGGCGCACGCCGCTGATGAAGTCCATCACCCAGCGAATTTCGTCCACCGACTGTGGGTGAACCAGGCCTTCATCGTACTCGGGGTAGGGCTGACGCATGATGGTCTCGCCGGCGACCCCGGCCAGCGGCGCCATGCGCTGCCAGATCTCTTCGCTGATGTAGGGCATGATCGGGTGCACCAGGCGCAGGATGGCCTCCAGCACCTGCACCAGGGTATGGCGGGTACCGCGGCGCTGGGCCTCCGAGCTCGCCTCGCTGTTGAGCACCGGCTTGCACAGCTCCAGGTACCAGTCGCAGTACTCATTCCAGGTGAACTCATAGAGGGCCTGCGCGGCGTGGTCGAAGCGGTAGCCGTCGAGGGCCTCGCGCACCGTGCGGCAGGTCTGTTGCAGACGGGTGAGAACCCAGCGGTCGGCAGCGGACAGATCCAGTGCGCCACCGCTTTCGCCGCAATCCTGTTCCTCGGTATTCATTAGCACGTAGCGGCTGGCATTCCACAGCTTGTTGCAGAAGTTGCGCGAACTCTCGATGCGCCCCGGCGCCAGTACGATGTCGCGGCCGGTGGTGGCAAGGGACGCAAAAGTGAAGCGCAGGGCGTCGGTGCCGTAGGCCGGGATGCCCTGCGGAAATTCCTTGCGGGTCTGCTTTTCGATCTTTTGCGCCATCTTCGGCTGCATCAGGCCGCGGGTACGTTTTTCCACCAGGGCCTCAAGCCCGATACCGTCGATGAGGTCGATGGGATCGAGCACGTTGCCCTTGGACTTGGACATCTTCTGCCCGTGCGAGTCGCGTACCAGACCATGGATGTAGATGTCATGGAAGGGCACGTCACCCATAAACTTCAGGCCCATCATGATCATGCGCGCGACCCAGAAGAAGATGATGTCGAAGCCGGTGACCAGCACCGAGGTGGGGTAGAAGGTCTTCAGCTCCGGGGTCTTCTGCGGCCAGCCGAGGGTGGAGAAGGGCCATAGGGCAGAGCTGAACCAGGTGTCCAGCACGTCCTCGTCCTGACGCAGGATCAGCTCGTCGCCGAGATTATGCTTTTCGCGCACCTCGGCCTCGGAGCGGCCGACATAGATGCCGCCCTGTTCGTCGTACCAGGCGGGGATGCGGTGGCCCCACCAGATCTGCCGCGAGATGCACCAGTCCTCGATGTTGCGCATCCACTCGAAATAGGTGTTCTTCCAG
>JAJRWE010000208.1 GCA_024276955.1 Gammaproteobacteria bacterium | reverse complement strand
GGAAGGTTGGGCAGCGGCGGGAGATTTATTGTTCGTGCCCGCCGTCGGCCGTCATGAGGTGTTAGTGATCGAGCAAAAAACCTGGCAGGAGGTTGGCCGCATTGCCGTACACGGACAACCGGTATTTGTCATGGCCCGCCCTGACAGCCGCCAGATCTGGGTCAATTTCGCCTTCCCCGATAACGACACCGTGCAGGTGATTGATGTACCGACCCAGCGCATCATCAAAACATTAAAGCCGGGCCCGGCAGTGCTGCACATGGAATTCACCCCCCGCGGCGAACAGATATGGATTTCGGTCCGCGACAAAGACCTCATCGCCATTTATGACACGGCGACACTCCGCCAAGTCAAGACACTGCCGGCGGACAAGCCCAGCGGAATCTTCTTTACCTCACGCGCACACGAGATCGGCCTGTAAGCATGAATACACTAGAAAAGCGCCTGCTGAATGACTTTCAGCGTGATCTGTCCCCCTCCCCCACACCGTTTGCGGACATGGCCGAGGAGCTGGGCGTGACGGAAGAGGACGTCATCGGCGTTCTGCGCACTCTGACGGAACGCGGTGTCGTGAGCCGGGTCGGGCCGGTTTTCCGTCCCCAGCGCTGTGGCGCCAGTTGCCTGGTGGCCATGACGGTACCGGAAACCAGACTGGAGGCGGTGGCGGAGCTGGTCAGCGCCTTTCCCGAGGTCAATCACAATTATGAACGCGAACACCGCTTCAACCTCTGGTTCGTGATCACGGCAGATACCGAGGATCACCTGCAGGCCTTGCTGCAACACATCGAATGGCAAACGGGCCTTGCCACACTGTCCCTTCCCATGCAGGCCGAGTACCACATCGACCTGGGGTTTCCATTGCAATGGGATTAACCGCACGGGACCAACAGCTGGTCGCCGCTATCCAGTGTGGCCTGCCACTGGTGTCCCACCCCTATGCCGAGATTGGCGCCCGTATCGGTTTGAGCGAAAGCGAAACCATCGAGCGCATCCAGGCGCTACTGACCGATGGCACAATAAAACGGTTGGGGGTTGTGGTGCGTCATCACGAACTGGGTTACCGCGCCAACGCCATGGCGGTGTGGGACATCCCCGATGATCAGGTGGATAAACTTGGCCGGCGCATCGGCGCCGTGGATTTCGTCACCCTCTGTTACCGCCGCCCCCGTCACCTGCCGGACTGGCCCTACAACCTGTTCTCGATGATACACGGGCAAAGCCGCGATGCCGTTCTGCGCAACATTGAGCACCTGATCGAACAGTGCGGTCTGGGTGATATCCCCCATGAGGTGCTATTCAGCCGCCGACGCTTCAAGCAATGCGGCGCCCACTATATCGACTCGCCACCCCGCCAGGCGGCCACAGGGGGAGCACGCATCCCGGTCGGGGGCCAGCCCTGATGGATGCACGGGATATCGCCATCATCAACTATCTGCAAGGTGGGTTTCCCGTCACCGACCGGCCCTACGCCGAAGCGGCAATAACACTGGGCATTACGGAACGTGAACTTATCGAGCGGCTTGAAAACCTGCTTGAAAAAGGCGTCCTCAGCCGTTTCGGGCCCATGTACCATGCCGAACGCCTGGGCGGCGGCCTGACCCTGGCCGCCCTGCACGTGCCCGACGAGGGCTTCGACCGTGTGGCGGAACAGGTCAACGGTTTCCCGGAGGTGGCGCATAACTACCAACGGGAACACCACTTGAACATGTGGTTTGTGCTGGCAACGGAAACACCGGCCAGGATAGATGAAGTACTCGCCGAGATTGAGCGAAAAACAGGCTGCCGTGTATATAATGTACCGAAGATAGAGGAATTTTTTGTGGGGCTGCGGTTCGAGCTATGAATACTGTCATCGATGCCACCGACCGGCGCATCATCGCCGCCACCCAGGAAGGCCTGCCACTGACACCACGCCCCTATGCCATGATCGCCGCACAGCTGGGCCTCGACGCCGGCGATGTCATGGATCGAATGCAGCGCATGCTCGACAGCGGCGCCATCCGCCGCATCGGCGCAGTACCGAATCATTATGCCCTGGGATTCAAAGGCAATGGCATGTCCGTGTGGGATGTCCCGGATGACACGATAAAGGAAGCCGGACAAACCATCGGCGCCCTCGACTTTGTCAGCCACTGCTACCACCGCCCCCGCCACCTGCCGACCTGGCCCTATAACCTGTTTGCCATGGTGCATGGCCGTGACCGCGCCGAGGTCGACGAAAAAGTCCACCACATCGCTGCCATACTGGGTGCCAATAATCGTGGGCACGAGGTCCTGTTCAGCACACGTATTTTGAAAAAGACCGGCCTGCGCATCGCCGGTTAACGGGAGTTCACCATGTTCCGCATATCGCAGTACCTCCAGGAATTGAAAAAACCCACGCCGCTGATACCGAAGCGCAACCCGCCCGGTCCAGTGGTGATCTGGAATCTGATCCGCCGCTGCAATCTCACTTGCAAACACTGTTATTCCATTTCCGCCGACAAAGACTTTCCCGGCGAGCTGTCGCGTGAAGCAATCTTCACCGTGATGGATGACCTCAAGGGCTTCCACGTACCGGTGCTGATTCTCTCCGGCGGTGAACCCCTGCTGCACCCCGATATCTTCGAAATCTCGCAGCGCGCCAAGGCGATGGGATTCTATGTGGGCCTGTCCACCAACGGCACCCTGATCAATGAGTCCAATATCGACAACATCGCCGCCGTGGGCTACGACTATGTCGGTATCAGCATCGACGGCATCAAGGAGACCCACGACATCTTCCGCCGCATGGACGGTGGTTTCGAGGCCGCCCTCAACGGCATCCGTCTGTGCCGCGACAGCGGCGCCAAGGTGGGGCTGCGCTTCACCATGATGCAGGACAACGCCCATGAGCTGCCGCAGATGCTGCAGCTCATGGAAGACGAGGGCATCGACAAGTTTTATTTCTCCCATCTCAACTATGCCGGGCGCGGCAATGTGCACCGCAAGGACGACACCGTCTTCCAGACCACCCGTCAGGCCATGGAACTGCTGTTCGACACCTGCTGGCGCTATGTGGAAGAAGGGCAACCGAAGGAATTCGTCACCGGCAACAACGACGCCGACGGCGTCTACCTGCTGATGTGGATCCAGAAGCACTTCCCCGATAAAGTCGATCACATGCGAACCAAACTGGCCCAGTGGGGAGGCAATTCCTCAGGGGTCAATGTGGCCAACATCGATAACCTGGGCAGGGTACACCCGGACACCATGTGGTGGGACTACACCCTGGGCGACGTGCACCAGCGGCCCTTTTCGCAGATCTGGCAGGACACCTCCGACCCGCTCATGGCCGGGCTCAAGTCCCATCCGCGCGCGGTCAAGGGCCGCTGCGGCCAGTGCCGGTACTTCGATGTCTGCAACGGCAACACCCGGGTACGCGCCTATCAGGTCAGCGATGACTTCTGGGCCGAGGATCCAGGCTGCTATCTCACCGACGAGGAGATTGGCGTCACCGAGACGGGCGAACGCCTGCTGAATACGCCCTATGTCTCCCGGCGCAAAAAACAACACTATTCACCGCAGCATTGAGTGGTAAGCCAACCATGATCAAAACAATCATCCCCTTCAGCGCCCTCCTCCTGCTCGCTCTGACCAGCAGTATCGGCAACGCCACCCCACCGCCTTCGGCCTCCCAGCTGTATGACAAGCACTGCGCCGACTGCCACGGTAATGACCGCCTGGGCAGAATGGGGCCGGCCCTGTTGCCGGGTAACCTGGGACGCACCTCGCCCGCCAAGGCCCACACCGCCATTCACGAGGGACTGGCGGCGACACAAATGCCGGCCTTTGGCGACCAACTCAGCGAGACACAAATCCAGACCCTGGTGGACTACATCTTCACGCCATTACCGCAAACCCCGCAGTGGGGGGCAGAGGAGATCATCGCCTCGCAAATCATTCATAATGCCCCCGGCAGCCTGCCCGACAAACCCATCTACGACGCCGACCCGCTCAACTTATTTATCGTCGTGGAGATCGGCGACCACCATGCCACAATCCTCGACGGCGACACCTTCGAGTCCATCTACCGCTTTCCCACCCGGCGCGCCCTGCACGGCGGGCCGAAGTATGCGCAGAACGGACGCTTCGTCTATTTCGCCTCCCGCGACGGCTGGATCAGCAAGTTCGACATGTACAACCTGAAACTGGTGGCCGAGATCCGCGCCGGCATTAACACCCGCAACCTGGCCGTGTCCGGTGACGGGCGCTATGTGATGGTGGGCAACTATCTCCCCCATACCCTGGTGGCGCTTGACGCCAGCGATCTCTCCCTGATCAAGGTGATCCCGGTGGGTGATAAAAAGGGCCTGAAGAGCTCACGCGTCAGCGCGGTCTACCAGGCGGCGCCACGCAACAGCTTCATCGCCGCCCTGAAGGATATTCCCGAGGTCTGGGAGATTTCCTACGCGGACGACGCCAAACCACCCTACACCGGTCTGGTGCACGATTATCGCAAGGACTCCGGCGATGTCCTTCCCGACGAAACGATGCGCTTCCCGGTGCGCCGTATCGTCCTGGAGGACTACCTGGACGACTTTTTCTTCGATCAGGATTATCGTTTCCTGATGGGCTCCGCGCGCGGCGGCGGCAAGGGCCAGGTGGTATTCCTGGACGGTGCGCGCAAGGTCGCCGATATCGACCTGCCGGGCTTCCCACACCTGGGCTCAGGCATCAGCTGGAAATATCAGGGTCACCCGGTGATGGCCACCCCGAACCTCAAGGAGGGCGTGGTCAGCATCATCGACATGCGCAACTGGAAGGTCATCAAGCGCATCAAAACCCTCGGCCCCGGCTTTTTCATGCGTAGCCACGAAAACACCCCCTATGCCTGGGTAGACGTGTTCTTCGGCCCCAACAAGGATGTCATGCACATCATCGACAAACGCACCCTGGAGATCGTCAAGACCCTGCGCCCGGCACCCGGCAAGACGGTGGGGCATGTGGAATTCACCCGCGACGGCAGCCATGCATTGGTGAGTATCTGGGAGATGGACGGCGCCCTCATCATCTACGACGCCAAGACCCTGCAGGAGGTCAAGCGCATCCCCATGAAAAAACCGTCGGGGAAATACAACGTCTATAACAAGACCCGGCGTTCCGCCGGCACCAGCCACTGAGACGGTTTGGGGCACACCGGCATTGACCTATATCAAGTCGATATCCCGACCAAGCAACTATTATATTATCCGGCCATGTATTTTCGGTACGACGTAAGGGGAAGCCTATGAATGCGAGAGAGTGCCAACTTGCCAAACCCGTAACAGCAAAATCTTCCCTGGCCTGTTATATCGAACTCACCAAACCGGGCATCGTCGGCCTGAGCATCGTCGCGGCCCTGACGGGGATGTATTTTGCCAACAAGGGCATCATGCCCCAATGGGACATCCTCCTGTGGACCTTTATCACCCTGGGGATGGCGGTGGCCGGCTCTTGCATGCTCAATCAATATTATGACCGCGACATCGATAAACTGATGAAGCGCACCAGCCGACGACCCTTGGTCATCGGTCTGATATCGCCCGCCCGCGCCCTGGCCGTGGCCCTGACGCTGATGCTTGCATCGCTACTACTGATGCTGATCTTCGTCAACCTGCCGGCCGCCCTGCTGACCGCCGGAGCCATGCTCGGCTATGGCGTCATCTATACCATGATTGTAAAACGACGCAGCCACTGGGCGAATCAGTTCGGCGGTATCGCCGGGGCCATGCCCCCCGTCATCGGTTATGCCGCAGTTAGCGGTGGGGTCGATCTCAATGCCCTGAGCCTCTTTTTGATCATGGTTATCTGGCAACAACCCCATGCCTTGAGTCTCGCCCTCAAGTACCGGGAAGAATATGCACGCGCGGGCATCCCCGTCGTACCGGTGGTGAAAGGTGTGCAGGCAACCAAGAGAAAGATAGCCATTTATTCAGCGGCCCTGCTGCTGGCCGCCCTCCTTCCCTATGTACTTGGCATGGCCGGCTCTATCTATCTTGTTACAGCCGTCGGTATCAGCAGTGCTTTCTTGTTTCAGGCACTGAAATTCCTCAGGTCAGACCGCGATTGTGATATGAAGCTATTCTTCTACTCCATCGTCTATCTGGTCGTCCTGTTCACCAGCATGGTGTACGATTCTCTGTAACAAAACGCCGCGCAAGGAAGTGTCGCATAAAAAAGTCGTCTGCCCTACTATCAGTACCCGCCTGATATCAACGATGTAACCAGAAGGTCGTACTCGTCTGGCATGCTCTTGCTTGGCATTTAATCCCACACATCAAGCTCCCTGTCAGCATACCCTGACAAGTGATATCCTCACCAGCAAGCGGCAAGTTAAGAGCATACATGTCGCCAATTGGGCTTCTCAAAATAGACACAGGAAAGGGTACAAAAAGAGCGGATATGGCGACAAGCAACCCCAGGAAAAATAATTTTCGATACCGCTGGCTGATCGCCGCCATGGTGCTCATCAGCCTGCCACTCGTTGTATGGACAATCAGCGAAATCTTGGATGCTAACAAGAAGATCAGCATCCCACTGCCATTGCTGTCGACATTGCGCCCCGAGCCCCTCCCCCTGGAAAGGTTTTCACTCACCGACCAGCATGGTCAAGCATTTACCCTTGATCAACTAAAGGACAAATGGTCCTTCGTCTTCTTTGGCTATACATCCTGCCCGGACGTATGCCCAACCACCCTGACCGAAATGGCCAACATCGCCGATATTCTCGCGGATGAAAAACAAAACAACAATATACAGTTTATTTTTGTCTCCGTGGATCCGGAAAGAGATACTGTCGAGCTACTGAAAGATTACATGGGCTACTTTAACCCGGCGTTTATCGGTCTGACAGGCCGCCAATCAGACATTGATGCGCTGACCCAACAGCTGAACATTCTGACCATTCGCAAGCCATCCGAATCACCAGACAGCTATCAAATCAACCATGCGTCATCGATTATGTTAATCGACCCGAAGCGCCGGTGGTTTGCCAGTTTTTCACCGCCCATTATCGACAAACGAATCGTCAAACAATTTAATCTGCTGCGTGATTACTACGAAGAATAAAAAACCAGACCACAATCGCCGAGCCGACCTGTTGTCACTGCGCCCGCACGGGCCCGATGACATCAACCCGGACGGGATAGCCTTCCAACTGCTTTGGCAAGTTCGGGCTTTCCACGCTGGCCTTGTCTTCCACCCCGATGATAATCACAGTGCGGCCATCGGGAGCCCGGCCGATGCCGACGGATATCACCCCGGGTAGTGACAGGAGCCTGGACTCATACTTGGATTTGACTTCGGTAATGGATGCCGTCACGGCTAGTGCCTCGCTCGCTACACAGAGGATCGCCATCATCAACATCAGTGCCCGTAACCTGCGAGTCATAGCGTCAGGTCGAGCGCTGAAAAGACATGCTCTATGCGATTGATGATTGTACTCTGCTCGCTGCCGGCAAACAGCAGGCCCAGCAGCTGGTTTTGCGTATCCAACACCGCAGAGCCGCTGTCGCCTCCCTGACTCATAGCGCCGGCCATGAGCTGGTCTTTGAACAGTGCGGTGCGCCCGCCACCGTATTGCACATTGACGGTGACATCCACCTGCTGGATCTCGCCCTCGGTAAGGCCTGTGGTGCGGCCCATTTTCTTTATCGCCATCCCCAGCTCGCCGCTGATCATCCCCTGAATAGCACCGATATTCATAATCTCCGCCTCGACGTCTTCCTCCCGCAGCGGACTGGCGATGGCAGCATCCACCCGATTTTCGCCGACGGCCCGTGCGCTCACGGCCCGCAGGCGGGTGTCACTACCCAGGGTGCCCGCAATGGCATTCAGAAATGCCGCAATACCGCCGGCAACGGAACAGCCGCTGGGGATATCGGGCAGGCCCGAAAGTTCGATGGGGACAAAGTCCTTCAGCACTGCAATCTGGTCTGCCGGATTGGTGCCGCCATCGTGGGCACCGGGCTGCAGGATGGCATCGCCGATGGCGGCCTCGTTGCTGTTGGCCAGGACATGATTGTTGGACAGAATCACCCACTCTCCATTACGCCGCACCCAACAACCCAGGGTGCCTGCGGTGATGTCCTTGTGGCCAACGCTAACCCCGCCGGGTGCGGGCCGGAAACGCCCGGTCGGCGCCTGCCAGGCACGGATACGACCGGTCTCAATCACATCGGTAGGAATACCACCCAGTTGCGGTGGCACCAGATCGCTGGCCGACAACGCATTGACAGATAGCTTCTTTTCCACAGAACAGATGATGCTCGGCGTCGTGGAGCGTTTGCCTTGCACCACTTTATAACCGACACCGGTCGCGACGACATTGCGCCGCGCCAGCAGCTCCGTGGCGTGTTGCTGTAACAGGCCACGTGCCGTGCCGATGGAGTCATTCATTCCTCAACCTCCTTGCGGGATTGCAATAGAAACACAGGCGCCCACCATCAACCACATAATAGCGGCTACCTGTTTAGGGTTAGGGTTGCTAATGTCCGTGCTCTCAAGCTGGGCAGACACTCTTTCAAACCGATGATTTAGGGCTCAGAGTATCGTGACCAGCTCGGAGCACATCAAAAAGATTAAAGCCCCTCCCCCCCCAAAGTCCATACCCAACAACCACTACTCAACCACGACTATATCCGGCATGTTAAATCTTATTCATGAGCAATCAGTTAAATCAGCCATTCAATCCATACTTGCTACAAACTTACTATACCCACATCCACTACAAGGTAAGATTACCAAGCACGACGCTAATAAATGATGAAATAAATAGACTCCGTTATCCGTTGAAAATCCGAAATCATCAAAGATGGTTGAGCCTTCCCAGTTATATCACTTACACCTTGCCACCCTACGTAATAATCATTATTGATAAGTCCTCACAAACCCCTATCTATAGCAGTCTTTACCTGACTATAAACAGGTATCTCCTGACCTTACAGGCAACCACATTCGTGAATTATTTGTCACTGTATTATCACCTGAATTTTTTATCATTATTTCTGGATAAAGGCAGTTCCGTATCCTACGCTTAAAAATACGCAGTACACAGAACACCGGACTTGAGTCAATATTCGACATAACGCGAGGTTAGACCGCAGACATGCCTCCCCTGTTTTCCATGTTTCGCCGACGACCTGCGCCTCCTCCTCATGAGGACATTGCCCGGCTGCCCATCGCTGCGGAGCGGGATCCGGCACATACTCGGCTGTCGCTCGTAGCGCACAGCGCCCCTTCTCCTGGCCAGATTCTCAGCAACATGTTGGACATATTGCGTGGCTACCTGCCGTCGCCAGTGCCGTCGTTACCCGCACCCAGCCTTTCAACGGTCAGTGTCAAGCAGCGCCCGGTTGGTATCGGCAACTGGCGCGGTACCGAACGTCGCGGACCACTTGCCGAGATCAGTTTGAAAGGCGGACGCCTGGATACCGTAGTACGTTTTCAATTGTGGGCGGATACGGTGAGCAGCGCGGACAACATCGTCAGTACACTCCACAATGATTTGCTCACTGACTCAGGCCAACTCCGGACCGATGGTTTTTTGCGCTTGGAATTGATAGAAACCAGCCCGGCCGAATTCATCGGCAGCTCGATCAATGCCTGGAGAAAGACCACCGATTACAAAATACTCTATGAGTACCACTATCATGACCTCGACGGCGCGGAAAGTATTATTGCCCGCATTCCCATTCACAGTGATCCGGAGCAACGCGGCTCAGCGGAAAGAGAGACAACGCTGGTTACCGATGAACTCAGCCGCTGGGATGATCTCCAGGCACCGTCACTCGACGTTTCGGCGACGGTTAAAGCAAAAGTACACATTTATGGCTTGGCCAGCCTCGCTTATCACCCATCGCCCTGGGTGGGCAATCCCGTCACCCTTGCCCGTCTGCAACGGAATATATCCACTCCGCCGACCACCTATCCAACCTTAACTGAATTCCATGCCGCGGTGACGCGGGAAGTGAATCCGGATCTTCATGCGCAAATTGTCTTTCCATCTCTGGCCGATTTCCTGGCTACCTTTGATTCCGCGGGAGATTCGTTTGGCCTGGGCGATTGGGATGAAAACGGCACACCCGACACCTATGAACCCGGCGCATTGGCATTCGACCCACCGCTCATACTGGACGGCAGCAACGATCTGTTGCGCGTGTCTTATCAAGGCGCGGCCTTCGACAGTAAAGCGGTTATTTATCTGCGAGCAAGTGTCAATTAACCATAAGTTGTCATCTATTGGACAGCTCACGACACAGTTCACTACACATTAGGGCATAGCGCCCAAGGAGGAAGATTATGGCTGAGATGATTTTACCGGGGACGTATATCGAGGTTCGTCCCGAAGGTCTGATTGTACCAAGCCGGGTATCGGTCGGTACCGTGGGTGTGGTGGGCACTGCCAACAAAGGCCCTGTCAGCGATCCCGAGATATTGGGTAGTTATTCGGAGGCTCGCCAGGTGTTTGGCGCCTACGATGCCTTCGTCGACGGAAACAGCGATGAGTTGACGCTGGTGCGTGCATTGGAACAAGCCTTTAACCACGGCGCAACAAGCGTCATCGCCGTGCGGGTTGCTTCAGGAACAGCGGCAAAAGCCGACTTTACCCTGGCCTCAACGTCAGGCGATAACTGCCGGCTGGCCGCCGCATCGGAGGGCGAGTGGGGCAACGAGATCGAGATCAATGTCTGGGATGCCGACGAACACAGCTATGTCAGCGGCGAAGAACACGCCGGCGGTGGTGCAATCACATTAACTTACACGCCCGTGGTACAAAGCGCCCGCAACCGTATCAGCGTCTTTGAAGACGCCAGCCAACAGACCCGCCTGATGCAGATCATTTACACCGGCAGCGCCACCGCCGGGCAGGTCAAGATCGACACGGCGAGCGGGGCCCTGACCTTCGCGGCCGGCGAGGATCCACTGGCGGCCGATACGGTCACCGCTTCCTATGTGGTCAATAAATCCGCCAGCGTAAAAGTGACATTACGTAACGACATCAGCGAAGAAGTCTACACCGTGGCCAATGGCGATGACTTGGTCGCGGATATTCTGACATCATCCACGCTTGCAGAAGGCACCGCACTCGCCAATTCCTCCGAGCTTCCCGATAAATTCAGCGCAGTCGACGATTTTCGTTTGTTCGGCACCGGTAGCAATACGCGGGGAGACAATGGCGCCGTGGGAGCCAGTTATAAAACGGGCCTGGACAAGCTACTCAACGAACCCGCACACATCATCGTCGCCGCAGGCCAGCATCATGGCAATATTGGCGCCGACCTGACCTCACATTGCCAGGTCGCCTCATCGGATGCCAACAAGCGGGAACGTATCGGCGTCGTGGGCAGTGGACCCGATGATGACCTGGATGCCATTCTGGGTCACTCCCTGAACAGCGACAGGATAATCTTTGTCGCACCGGGACTGAAAGCGGTGGACGCCGCAAGCGGCAAGGAAGTTACACTCCCCGGCGCCTACAGCGCGGCGGCAGTAGCCGGCCTCATGGCCAGCTTCTCACCCCACATCAGTCTCACCAACAAACCCCTGGCCATCCGCGGCCTGGAAGAAAAATACACCAACGCCGAACTCACGCGGCTGGTGCAGGCACGCGTTTTGGCGGTACAGGAAAAGCTGGGCTTCCGTATCGTCAAGAGTATCACCACCGCCACCAACACCGCGTGGCACCAGATCACCACCCGACGCATTGTCGACTATGCCAAATTCGGTGTCCGTTCGGCGGCCAACCCCTATATCGGCCTGCTCAACAACGAGCGTGTACGAGGAGCATTGCGTGCCACCATTAACAGTTTTCTGGCCGAAATGGTCAATGACGAGATGCTGATCAGTTATGAACTGGATGTGACCGCCAGCCGTGACGAAGAACGCCAGGGAATCGCCCGGGTCACCATCGTGCTGCGGCCGACGTTCAGCATCGACTTCATCAAGATCACCATGTATCTAGAGTAAGGAAGGAGACCTGCCATGGCATTAACCAACGTTTATACAGGCGCAAATGGAACACTCACCCTGGCGAGCGAGGACACGCCGGAAGGCCAGGACGCCAGCGCCGTCATGACCACCTATGAAATGACCACCGTAGGACGGGTCACCAACGTGGAAGTCCACGTTCAGACCGAGCTGGAAGAGTTTCATGAAATCGGCCGCCGCCACGCCGTCTCGCTGCATCCGGGCGACATCCATATCAGCGGCAATGTGGGGCGGGCCTACGTCAACGGTGCGCTCTTGTTCCTCTTGATGGGCCGGGGCTCCGCGCCCACCAATATCGCTGAACCGTATGTGCAGCCCACCTTCAATATTACCCTGGCCCTGGCCGATCCCGCGGTGCCCGGCAACAGTGTTTCGCTGGAGTTAAAAGGCGTCAAGTTTCAAAACTGGAGTTACGCGCTGCCCGAGGATGACGTGGTGATGGAGAACCTGAGCTTCAGGGCATTGACGATCCGGGTAATTGACCGCGCCGCCCCCAGCGGCGGTGGTGAAGCCACGGCGCAGGCACCAAGTTTTGAGGACTCCGCAAACGCTTGAGACAGGGAGTAATCGTTTATGACGCTAACGGCCGAAGAGTTACTGGCTGGCAGCGGCCTGACCCACGAAGTGGACGTTCCCGCGGAATTCCTCGGCCCTGGCCAGGGAGAGGCGGCGGCGCGGGTCTTGCTCCGGCCACTCACGGTACATGACCTGCAACGGATCGATAAGGCCAGCCGTGAGGACGAAGCCCTGTCGGCAGGCTTGATGATCCAGCAGGCCGTGGTGGAACCACCATTGAATCTCGATCAGGTGACGAAGCTGCCTGCGGGCCTGGCCAAGTTTCTGGTCGAACGCATTAACAGCATCAGCGGTATCAATACCCCCAGGAACGCACTGGCCGAACTGGTTCAGGCACCGCTGGCAAAGGCCTGTTTCGTGCTCGCCAGGGAATTCGGCTGGACACCGGAAGAGGTCAGTGGAATGACCATCGGCCAGATCCTGCTTTATCTGGAAATGGTCAATAACGGCGATAATGAGGGATCATGAGACATCAATCACTATTTATCGTTACTGACCGGCATGCAGTATTCACAGCAGGCATGTCCCCAGCCCAATGGGTCAGGGGACAACGGCGGGAACTGGAATGGCTCGGCTTTCTGCGGCGCCATTCAGCGTGGTTAAAGTCCTTCGCGGCGATGTCACCCCACCTGCATCCCGACCAGGCCCTTTGGGGGGATGCCTTACCAGCCCTGCTGGGCGAATGGACTCAGCAGACGAAGTTAGTGAAAGAGGCACAACAGAAGCCTGGCTCTAAATCCTCCCCTGCCCCTCTCGCTGAGACGCAATGGCTCAAAGATTTCAGCAGAACCGGGGAAGACAAACGGCGCACCCGGAGAAATCGATCCCAACCGCCATCTTCCCGTATCGGACAGGCAGCCGAAAATCTGCGACAACGGACCCGTGCATTTCCGTCTGTTACGTCGCACATTGCACCGATAACAGATCAGCCCTCCCCGGCGGCAGAAAGGCCCTTACCCAGTGGCAAACCGCAACCGCACAGACTGCAATCAAGGATCGCCGAAAGCGTATTACAAAAAATAATGAGCCAGCACATGAACGCATTATCCACCCATTCAACGCCGCGTAATAAGTCCTTTACACCATTCAGCGTCGCTCAAACAAACATTCATCCACCTGTAGCAGATCACCCGACACTGCGAAAAAACTGGCAAAACGGCATCGCCAAACGCGCCCTGAAAAGCATGAAAACCCTCGGCAATTCAAGCCGGAACACACTGTCCTACCCAGAAGCACTGACCGGGCAATGGCGGTTGATGCTCGATGGGCCACAGGCACCCCAGGGACAACTGGTTCGGCTCACTGCGCCAAAGACAAAGGCCGATGAGCATTCCCTTCATCACACAGAACCAACAGCCACCAATATCGCAAAAGAAATACCGGTGGGTCCCCTGGCGATGAATAAGGGTTCACCGGGAGAGATTCTAGAAATGGCCGAGCCGGGTCTACCGGTATCCCCGGCAACAGGGACGACTGACAACGCCAGGGTTACGCGGAAACACGCACGGCCTATCGCCCCAAACATGGAACGAAGACCTGAGCGGCAACCATTGCCTGCGGCCCCCGATTCAGATCACTCCCGCACACAGCCCATGCCAACCGAACCGGTCTTGGATGGCTTGATACGGGAGGCTGCGGCCGGAGTACCCGGCACCACGGCCGAATCCCTGGCCCCGAATCATGGCCCATTACCAACAAACCCGCCTGCACCCAGCGAACAGACCCGTTTGCCGTTAAACAAGGCGCAGGCGGCGACAGATCCACCAGTGAGTGACACAGCGGCGGCAATCATTCATCCATCCCTGCACCGTGAATACGTGGCGGCGCAGTCGGATCTGGGTGATCTCGCCGACCAGATCAAGCGGATATTGGATGACGAGGCCCGCCGTCACGGAATTGACGTATAGCACTGCAACGACAGACAAAGGAAACAGACCTCCATGCGGCCCATGCTGGACGATATCGAACTGCCCCAGGTGCAGGAAATCCGCGCCCATGAGCAGCGCGCCCTGGCCGAGCACAAGCCCCCGGCCATGGCCGGCAGCGTCCTGCAAAACCTGGGGCGCCATCCGGCCTGCTTGATTGTCGGCGGCATAAAAACGGGGCCGGACGCCCTGGACTTTGTCGAGACGCTGAACGATAAATTCCGCGCCGGTGATCCGGTGACCTTCGTCGCCGACATCGTCGCGGACGCCGAACTGGACACCCTGCTGATCGATGACCTCAAGTTTCAAGAGGTCGCGGGCAAGCCCCAGCGTTACGCCTACGTCCTCACCTTGCGCGAGTACATCGAACCGGTAGAAGCGGAGGATACGTCAATACTCGATACCGACATCCTTGACCAGGTCGAGGAACTCATGGATGACCTTGTCGACGGACTGGATATCGGCCTGGATTTCGCCACCGGCCTGGAGCGATTCGTCGAGCCGCTGGGCGACATGCTGGGCCGCTTGAAGAGTTTCCGTAACACCCAGGGTTAACCGTAACAGTTAACCACAGCAACGGCTAAACACAGAGGAGAACGTGACATGGCTGAAGACAACCTGTTCGAACAGTTAAAAAGTGTACTCCAGGACTTCAAGGATTTTCTGGACGCCAACGTGCCGACGATCAAGCCGGCGATCCAGGCCCTGGCCTCCCTGATCCCTCAGATTGTTGACCTGCTCGATCTGTTGATCGGGCTGATGAACGACCTCAAGACAGAAGTGCAAAATCTGGATGTCAGTGCCATACCGGGCCTGGATCAAGTTTCTCAGTTCACCGGACAGATCACCACATTTCTCGACACCACCAAGGATCTTCTGCCGGATCAGGCAAGCACCATCGAGGAAATCCGCAGTGTCGCCAATGTGGTCACCAGTCTGCCGTCGCTGGACGAGGTCAAGACGGAAATCCTCGCCCTCATCGACGGCATTACCGCCCACCTGAATTCACTCAAACCCTAACCCGAATGAACTGGACAAGTACCTTCACGAAATAATTTTCTACAAAATACGCAGAAAATCATTCCCAAGGTACTAAACGAGAAAACCACAAAACAATCATGCCACAAGTAAGACCCATGCTGGACGACACCGAGCTGCAACAGGTGCAGAGCATCGATGTCGATGGTGACCAGGTTTTGCTCCGCCATAGCATTCCGGGGCTGGAGGGT
>JAJRWE010000025.1 GCA_024276955.1 Gammaproteobacteria bacterium | reverse complement strand
CTAGACTGTTGACTTTTACTCAACAACTGGCATTTAGTAGACGCAACATCACCGCACATGGAAGCTTAAATAACAGATGAATAATAAACGCTTAAATAGCTTGCCAGCTCTCGTTCTTTTTGCACGCATTGTACAATATGGTAGCCTTAGTGGAGCTGCACAAAACTCTGGCTTAAGTCGTTCAGCAGTTAGCAAGCAGTTAACTGCGCTAGAAAAAACACTAGGCATTCGCCTCCTTCAACGCAGTACCCGAAATCTTAAATTGACAGAAGCAGGAAAACTAATTTTAAGCGAAGCCACACGCATGTTGGAGGCTTTTGAAAGTATTGAAACACTTTCTGAAGAATTGCAAGGAGATGTTCGTGGACACCTAACCGTTTCTTGTTCAATAGGAATTGGGCGTATTCACTTGGTGCCGCTGCTCAAACAATTTCAAGAACTCTACCCAAAAGTACATGTACAACTGTTACTTGAGGATAGGCTTGCTGATTTAATTGATGAACAAGTTGATGTAAGCATACGTTCAGGCGACCTCCCTGACTCCTCATTAATAGGAGTGCGACTTGGAGAAATGACTTGGACGGTCTGTGCAAGCCCAAATTATTTAAGTAAAAACGGTACACCTAAAGTACCTACGGACTTACTTCAGCACAATTGTCTTTATTATAGTAATAGTCAGCGTACGTTTAATAATTGGTTATTTCTAGGGCCTGATGGTGAGGAAAGCATTTCAATTAATGGCTCTTTTTCGATTAATGATTCCACAGCATTGGTTCAAGCTGCCGAAGAAGGCCAGGGCATTCTATGGATAGATAAAAACTCTCTGGGTAATGCGATTGAAAAGGGGCGACTTGTTCAAATATTGGGAGGTTACTCCCTTGGTTCTGGCTATCCAATTTATGCGCTATATCCTGCACGGAGGCACTTATCCTTAAAAACGAAGATGTTTATTGATTTTTTAAAAGAAAATTTTTCGCCTAGAATGCAGCATTCCTAAACTAATTTTTGTATTTTTCATAAAAGCAATTATGACATTCATGACAATTGTAAATTAGTTGATATGTGGCACTTTACGCTTTTGCGTCGCAGACAGCTAACGTCGTGCATAACCGGCATTATGCAGCAGAGAGAGGCTTGTGCCAGGCTTTTTTTGGCACAAACGAACGGCGCGGAATAATGTCCGCGTTAATGCACCTTGTTAGGCATTATTGTGCTGCTTGTACCACTATTAAAACATGCAAGCATGGCATTAAGCAATAAATGCTTGCATGTTTTGTTCTATACTCATACAATGCAAGCATACTAAACAGCGAGGATGCTTGCATGACAAAGAAAAACGAGAGCAAATCAAAAGGTGGAAAAGCAAGAGCGGCCTCATTATCAAAAGATGAGAGGTCTGCAATTGCAAAGAAAGCCGCAATTGCTAGATGGGGGAATAGGCCAATCAAGACAACTCACAAGGGTAACTTTAAAAAAGAGTTTGGCATTGATGTTGATTGTTATGTGTTAGATAACAAAGAGAAGACAGCGGTAATAAGCCAGCGTGGTATGGGTGAGACCCTCGGGCTTGGTGAGGGTGGCAGCAGGTTTCCAACCTTTGTTAAAGGGAAAAAAATCTCAAGCTACATCGGGCACGAACTACGCAAAAAATTAGATAATCCTATTATATTTCAATCATTTAACCTGGGCACTGATACCGTAGGAACACAAACATACGGGTATGATGTTACTGTTCTCATTGATGTATGCAAGGCAATTATGTGCGCTGAATCTGATGGCAGGCTTCTAGCATCTCAAAAGCATATTTCTACACAGGCGCATATAATAATTAATGCATCTGCAAAGCTAGGAATACAGCATTTAGTCTATGCCCTTTCTGGATATGATGCATCGCGGCAAGAGATTATTGAGAGTTTCAAGCTTTACGTTAGAGAAGAAGCTAGGGAGTATGAGAAAGAATTTCCAGAACAGTTATATGAAGAGTGGTATAGGATTTATGATCTTCCTAAGCCAGAAAGAAACAGACCGTGGAAATTTATGCATTTAACAAGGCAGCATGTTTATTTTCCATTAGCTAAAAGTAATGGAAGGTTACAAGATCTTGTTATTAGTCAGCGCAAGGATGCTAATGAAGTAAAGAAAAAAAGACTTCACCAATTTCTATCTGACGTTGGCGTTAAGGCATTGCGTCAGCACTTAGGGCAACTTTTAGGTATTGCTCAGTTATCTGATAATAAAGAGCAATATGAAGGTAATGTATTGAAAGTTTTTGGTGAAACTGCGTCGATCACAGGAAGATCTGATTTACACACAATGGATATGTTTGATGCCTAACTTATTAGTATCAGGCACCCTTGCCCTACTGCCCCCCGGTACTGCACGAAGAATCAGGCAAGTTTGCCAGACAGCCACAGAAATCCAGTCAATTCATCCTGATATATCGATATTGGCGTTATAAAAGGGCATATTTACCGACTATTGCTCCTTAAACTCCATGCCCCGCAAATCACCATGTCAACCTGGAATCCTGAAAAAAATTTACTGGCAGAAATGTGCGCTTTGTTCGTTTTCATCATATGAAGGCACGGGATGCGTTTTTTGTGAATGCGGAGACAGAATGGGACTGGCAGCCGAGTAGGGTGGGCACGTATTGTATGCCAACGCGTTAATTTGGCTTCATGTGGACATACAATTCAATGGCTGTTGATGCGGTTTTACATCGGCGTGGGCACAAAAAGCGTGCCCACCCTACTGGCTGGCGAGACAACGTCTTCGTCGAACGCATTGTTGGGGTTCGCAAGCTCACCCCAACCTACGACCTGCCGCTCTTCGCCTCCGGTCTCAAGTCCGGTACTCCGCATTGATACGCACATAATCGTAGGACAGGTCACAGGTCCATACCTGCTCGCAGGCCTCGCCGCGACCCAGCACCACGCAGACGTTGATCTCGTCACGATCCATCACCGCCTGGCCGGCCTCCTCGGTGTATTCAGGCGCCCGGCCACCGTCGCGCACGATGCACACGTCGTCGAGAAACAACTGCACGGCGTTGATATCCAGGCCCTCCAGACCGGCACGACCAACCACGGCGAGGATGCGCCCCCAATTGGGATCAGCCGCGAAAAAGGCCGTCTTCACCAGCGGCGAATGGGCAATGGCGTAGGCCAGCTGCAGGCATTCCTCGCTGTCACGCCCGCCCTGCACGTCGATGGTGATGAGTTTGGTGGCGCCTTCGCCGTCGCGCACGACGGCCTGTGCCAGTGACTCACAGACCTCGCTCACCGCCGCGCACAGTGCCTCGAAGGCCGGGCTGTCGACCTGCTCGATACGCAACGCCGAATGACCGGTGGCCATCAGCAGGCAGGAATCATTGGTGGAGGTATCACCATCCACCGTGATGCGATTGAAGGAGCGAGCCACGGCCTGTTCGAGACAGACCTGCAACACCGACTGCGCCACCTGCGCATCGGTGGCGATATAGGCCAGTATGGTGGCCATATCGGGACGGATCATGCCGGAGCCCTTGGCGATACCGGTGACGGTCACCCGTACACCGTCGATGCTCACCTGCGTCGAGGCACCCTTGGGCACGGTGTCAGTGGTCAAAATACCGTGCGCCGCATCGACCCAGCCGTCATCACTGAGGGCCGCCAGCACGGCGGGCACGGCGGCGGTGATCTTTTCCACGGGCAGGGGCTCCCCAATAACACCGGTGGAAAAGGGCAGTATCGCCTCCTTCGCACAGTCCGCCGCCTGCGCCACCGCCTCACAACAGGCCAGGCCGTCACACATGCCCGGCTCACCGGTGCCTGCATTGGCATTGCCGGTGTTGATGAGCAGGTAACGCGGCGCGGCCTGCGACAGATGCGCACGGCAGATGTGCACCGGCGCGGCGCAGAAGGCATTGCGGGTAAATACCGCCGCCACCTGCGTACCTTCATCCAGCGCCATCAACACCACGTCACGGCGCCCTTCCTGCTTGATGCCGGCGCAGGTAGCAGCCAGGCGTAGCCCGGGCACGGCGTGCATAACGGGAAGTGGTTCGCTGCTGCTGGTCATGATGGCCTCGATGCTGACAAATGAAGACGAAGCGGAGATGGTAGCGGCAAGCCCGCCCACGGCACAAGCCACTCACTCACGCAAACGAAAAAAGGCGCGCCGGATGTGTCATCCTGCGCGCCCCTTTCACGGCTTCGATTGAATCAGATCAACCGAGCTTGCCGTGGCACTGCTTGTATTTCTTGCCGGAGCCACAGGGGCAGGGTTCATTGCGCCCCACTTTCCGGCCTTCGCGCACGAAAGGTCGGTGCTCGGGCTCTGTGCCCGCCTGCGTTTCTTCGGGCGCGCCACCCGCTGTGGCCGACGGCGCCTGCTCGTGCTGATAAGAGACGGGCACCTCGGAACGACGCTGCGCTTCCACCGCCGCGACGTCCTCTTCGGCGCGAATCTGTACCTTGGAAAGTATCTCCACCACCTCGCGCTTGAAGCGCTCCAGCATGGCGCCGAACAGCTCGAAGGCCTCGCGCTTGTATTCCTGCTTGGGGTTTTTCTGCGCATAGCCACGCAGGTGAATACCCTGGCGCAGGTGATCCATGGTGGCGAGGTGATCCTTCCACTGCTCGTCCAGCACCTTGAGCAGCACGGCCTTTTCGAAGTGACGTAACACATCCTTGCCGGCCTGTGCCTCCTTCTCGTAATAGGCCTGCTCCAGCTCATCGAAGATGCGCTGGCGCAGGCTTTCCTCGTGCAGGTCATGGTCTTCGTCCAGCCACTGCTGCACCGGCATGGCCATGCCGAAGCTAGCCTCCAGGGCCTTCTCGAGTCCGGCCACGTCCCACAGTTCGTCCAGCGAACCCGGCGGTATGAATTCGCTGATCAGATCACCCACGACGTCGACACGGATGTTCTTCACCATCTCCGACACATCGCCGGTGGACATCAGTTCCGCACGCTGCTCGTAGACCACCTTGCGCTGGTCGTTGGCAACATCGTCGTATTCCAGCAGGTTTTTGCGGATGTCGAAGTTGTGGCCCTCTACTTTTCGCTGGGCGTTTTCGATCGCCTTGTTGACCCAGGGATGCTCGATGGCCTCGCCGTCTTGCATGCCCAGCTTCTGCATCAGGGCGGCGACGCGCTCAGAGGCGAAAATACGCATCAGGTTGTCTTCCAACGACAGGTAGAAACGGGTCGAGCCCGGATCACCCTGACGGCCGGAACGGCCACGCAGTTGATTGTCGACACGGCGTGACTCGTGGCGTTCGGTGCCCGTCACATGCAGACCACCCGCCTCCAGCACCTGCCGGTGGCGCTCCTCCCACGCCTGCCGGAGCTTCTCCTTCTCCGCCTCATCGATGTCGCCAACGGCCTCCAGCTCGGCATCAAGATTGCCGCCAAGAACAATATCGGTACCGCGACCGGCCATGTTAGTGGCAATGGTCACCGAACCCGGTGCACCGGCCTGGGCGATAATTTCCGCCTCCTTCTCGTGAAACTTGGCATTCAGCACCTTGTGCGGCACCTTGGCCTTATCCAGCAGCTCAGAGAGGTACTCCGAGGTCTCGATGGAGGCGGTACCCACCAGCACTGGCTGTTGACGCTCGCGGCATTCCTTCACGTCTTCGCAAATGGCATCGAATTTCTCTTTGCTGGTGAGAAACACCAGATCGGTGAGATCCTTGCGCGCCACCGGCTTGGCGGGGGGGATCACCACCACCTCCAGTCCGTAGATCTGCTGGAACTCGAAGGCCTCGGTATCGGCAGTGCCGGTCATGCCAGCCAGCTTGTCGTAGAGACGGAAGTAGTTCTGGAAGGTGATCGAGGCCAGGGTCTGGTTCTCGTTCTGTACCGCCACGCCCTCCTTGGCCTCCACCGCCTGGTGCAGGCCATCGGACCAGCGCCGGCCCGGCATGGTACGGCCGGTAAATTCGTCAACGATGACGACTTCACCCTCCTTGACGATGTAGTCCACGTTACGCTGATACAGGGCGTGGGCACGCAGCGCGGCATTGACGTGATGAATCAGGCGGATATTGGCCGCGTCATAGAGGCTTTCACCCTCCGGCAGCAGGCCGATCTAGGCCAGCATCTCTTCCACATGCTGGTGGCCCTGCTCGGTGAGGAAGACCTGTTTGGATTTTTCTTCCAGATAATAGTCACCCAACTGGCCGTCCTCGGGCTCCTCACCCTCCTGCTTTTCCAGGCTGGGTACAATCTTATTGATCTTTTCGTAGAGATCAGAGCTGTCGTCGGCGGGGCCGGAGATGATCAGCGGTGTACGCGCCTCGTCGATAAGGATGGAGTCGACTTCATCGACAATGGCGTAGTGCAGCTCACGCTGGACTTTCTCTTCACGACTGAAGGCCATGTTGTCGCGCAGGTAGTCGAAGCCGAATTCATTATTGGTGCCGTAGGTAATGTCGGCGGCATAGGCGGCACGCTTCTCGTCCGGACTCTGGCCGGAAAGCGCCACACCCACCGACAGACCGAGGAAGTTGTACAGCTTGCCCATCCAGGCGGCATCGCGGCTGGCGAGATAGTCATTCACCGTCACCAGATGCACGCCCTTACCGGTGAGTGCATTGAGATACACCGCCAGCGTGCCCACCAGGGTCTTACCCTCGCCGGTGCGCATCTCGGCGATCTTGCCATCGTTGAGCACCATGCCGCCAATGAGCTGAACGTCGAAGTGGCGCATATCCAGGGCACGCTTGCCGGCCTCGCGCACCACGGCAAAGGCCTCGACCAGCAGGTCGTTGACCTTAGTGCCGTCGGCCAGACGCTGACGAAATTCGTCCGTCTTGGCGCGCAGCTCTTCGTCGGACAATTCCTGAATCTCTGGTTCCAGGGCACTGATCTGGGCCACGACCTTGTTCATCTGCTTCAGTAGACGATCGTTTCGACTACCGAAAACCTTGGACAACAGTTTACTTACCATGTCTTTTTCACATCGATACAGGAATGGGCGGCGCACTCATAAGTACGCCGGATAAAGGCTGGGATTATAACGGGAATCAGGGGTTTAGAGAATAATTATTGCTTTCCCGCACGGATCAGGAACGCGCACGCCCCTTAGCGGGAGGCCAGGATATATTTCTTGGGGTCGACAGTCTTGCCCTTGTAGTGCACCTCGAAATGCACATGCGGGCCGGTGGAGCGGCCGGTGGAACCCATCTTCGCCAGCGTCTGGCCCTTTTTCACCGCATCGCCAATACCGACCAGTATCTTCTCGTTATGCCCGTAGCGGGTGACATAGCCATTGCCGTGATTGACCTCCACCAGGTTGCCATAACCATAGCGGCTGCCGGCCCAGGTCACCACGCCGGCGCCCACGGTAATCACTTCGCTACCGGCCTTGCCAGCGAAATCCATACCCTTGTGGTGCTCGCGTCGGCCGCTGAAAGGGTCAGTGCGCATGCCGTAATAGGATGAAATCCAGCCGCGTTTGATAGGGCGCCCGGCAGGGAATACCGCATCCTGCAGATTTCGGCTCATGAGCATGGTTTCCAGCAGGCCCAACTGCTCGGCGCGGTCATCCAACTGGCGGGAAAGGCTTTCAAGTGACTGCACAAAATCCGGCAGAGGTATCGCTTCAGGGGCAGAAGCCAATTCCGGGCCACCCACGGCAGGTTTGGAGGAGAAATCAAACTCGCCCTTGTCGAGATCGGCCACCTCGGTCAGACGTTCGCCCAAGGCATCCAGGCGGATGACCTTAGCCTGTAGCTCACCCAGGCGCAGGGCCAGGGCATCCATATTTTCACGCGCGCCGCGCTGAACATCGGCAATCTCTTCGCGTTGAGCCAGCATCTCCTGCTGCCAGGCGCTCATCAGCAGTTCGTCTTGGCTGGGGGCAGCCTTCTGCGCCACCCAATAGCCACCAAACATCAACAGGGAAGGGACAATGACAAATGCCAGCACCGACGCCAATGTCACCGCAAAGCGCGTCACCGTTACCGTGCGCGTCCTGCCTCCCCGCTTGCCAACAAAGATAATATTCATAATGCGCCGTCCGCTCCCGTTTATCACCGCTTCGAGGTATCGCTTCCAGCTGTTACCACAGTGAACTACAATGGTTTCCTGTTCCAATCTAACGACATTCGCGCCATGCCCGTCCGCAAAAGATCATTCGGCAAGAGCCTGGCCAGCATTCTGGCCGCAGCCGACAATGGCCTGCAACCGCTGTTTGTTCACGCCCACCGACTACAGACGCTGAACCGCATGCTGCGCGGTGCACTGGGCGAACCCCTTGGCCCGCACGTCAGTCTCTGCAACATCCGCACCGACACCGCCATCGTTGCCGCGGATTCACCTGCCTGGCTCACCCAACTCCGCTATCAGGCACCGACGGTGCTACACATCCTGCAAAGCCAGCCGGGACTTGAGTCCTTGCGCAAGGTGCGCTTCAAGGTGCAACCCGCCAGCGAGCCGACAGAGCCTGCGTCGCCGCCCCGTCGTGCCTCACTCTCCCCTTCGGGAGCAGAGACATTAAAGAGCGCGGCCGAGGGTATTCAGGACCCCGAACTTGCCGAGGCCCTGCGACGCCTGGCACTCAACGGCTCGAAAAAAGCCTGAAAACGGAATACCGGCAAAGACGCCAAGCTACTGTAATTTATCGAAGTCTGGCGCAAAAACTTTAGCCAAAACGCCCTCAGCGGGCCGCTAAAGGTAGCAATTCAGACGGAAAGTAACAAGCTGAACAGACACACAGGCCGCTAACGGCGTGATCAATTTGCCATCATGGGGTGGGTATAAGAAATGGGGGCACTGCGCGAATCATCGAATGTCGCCGACTCCCAGGCCGACTCGTCGGCCAACAGGGCACGCAGCAGGCTGTTGTTCAACGCATGGCCGGATTTACAGCCACTGAAGGCGCCAATCAGGCTGCAACCCAGCAGGTACAGATCGCCAATGGCGTCCAGCACCTTGTGTTTGACAAACTCGTCATGATAACGCAGACCATCTTCGTTCAGCACGCGATAATCATCCATCACGATGGCATTATCATGGCTGCCGCCCAGCGCCAGGTTGTTTTCGCGCAACTGCTCGATGTCGCGCATAAATCCAAAGGTGCGCGCACGGCTGACCTCTTTAACGAATGAGGTGCTGGAAAAATCCACCGTGGTGGTCTGCACACTGTTCTTGAACACCGGATGTTCAAAATCAATATTGAAAGAGACCTTGAAGCCTTCGAACGGATCGAAACGGGCCCACTTATCGCCGTCTTCCACGATCACCGTCTTTTTAATGCGGATGAAGCGCTTGGGCGCATTTTGCTCTTCAATACCCGCCGACTGGATCAGAAACACGAAGGGCCCGGCGCTACCATCCATGATCGGCACCTCGGCAGAACTGACGTCAATATAAGAATTATCGATACCCAGGCCGGCCATCGCCGACAGCAGATGCTCGACGGTGGAGATGCGCACATTACCTTTTACCAAGGTAGTGGACAGACGCGTATCACCGACATTCTCCGGCCTGGCCTCAATCTCAACCGGCTCATCAAGATCCACGCGCCGAAACACGATACCGGTATCCACCGCCGCCGGCCTCAGGGTCAGATAGACCTTTTCTCCGGTGTGCAGGCCAATACCCGTGGCGCGGATGACATTCTTCAGTGTACGTTGCTTGATCATTTTTTCAGTCGATTCAGAGGATATAGTTCGCCCGGCACGGCACCCAGCCACGCAGAAGACGCGCATATTACCACAGCGCCAAAACCCTGCCTAGTGAACGGGTTCGCACTCCGCGGCATCCGCTGGCCCCGCCCCTATCGGCGAAGCCATTCGATAACTTGAGGACACAAACAATCAGTCGAAGTGCCCTTGAATCATCAGTCGGCCTGACGGCGCAGAAAGGCCGGAATTTCCAGGTAGTCCATATTGCCGTCAGCGGTGGCGGCAAAGCGCTCACCGGCCACGGCCTTGTTGCGAATAACCGTCGGCCGATCCAGTTCGCCGTAGTCCACGCTACCCTCGGCGGTCTTCGGCGGCACCAGCTTGACCGGCTTATCCAGCGTCTCGATCTTACTATTGCCCAAACCCGTCGCCACCACCGTGACGCGCAGGCCATTGGACATTTCCGGATCGATCACGGTACCCACCACCACGGTGGCATTTTCGGACGCAAAGTCTTTCACCGTACTACCCACCGCATCAAACTCACCAATGGTCATATCCATGCCGGCGGTCACATTCACCAGGATACCGCGCGCACCCGCCAGGTCGATGCTCTCCAGCAGCGGGCTGGCCACGGCGGCCTCGGCAGCGGCGCGGGCGCGATCCGTACCTTCGGCGTAACCGGTACCCATCATGGCCATGCCCATCTCCGACATCACCGTGCGCACATCGGCAAAATCGACGTTGATCAGGCCCGGGCGGGTGATCAGCTCAGCGATGCCCTGCACCGCGCCCAGCAACACGTCGTTGGCGGCCTTGAACACATCCAGCAGGGTCATGTCAGCGCCCAGCACACTCATCAGCTTCTCATTGGGAATGGTGATCAGCGAGTCGACGTACTCCGACAACTCCTTGATACCCTGATCGGCGATATCCATGCGTTTCCTGCCTTCGAAGGGAAAGGGCTTGGTGACCACCGCCACCGTCAGCACACCCAGCTCCTTGGCGATCTGCGCTACCACCGGAGCACCACCGGTGCCGGTACCACCACCCATGCCGGCGGTGATGAACACCATATCGGCGCCCTCTATCAGCTCCACGAGACGCTCACGATCCTCCAGCGCGGCCTGGCGGCCGATATCGGGATTGGCGCCGGCGCCCAGCCCCTTGGTGACATTGTTACCCATCTGTAACACGGTGCGCGCCGAGGAATTCTTCAGTGCCTGGGCATCGGTATTGGTGCAGATGAAATCCACCCCATCGATGCTCTGCGCCAGCATGTGTTCCACGGCGTGGCCGCCACCACCACCGACACCGATCACCTTGATAACTGCACCCGCTACATTGGTCTCCATCAGTTCAAACATGGCCTTGACCCTCCTGGTTGAAATTGAATATTCGTCTTGGTAAAAAATTAAAAGTAAAAACGCTAAAAATTGCCCTGAAACCAGTTCTTCATACGCGTCCACAGGCCCTTACCGGCCCACTCGCCCCGCTGTTCCCGACGCAGCTGTTCACCGGCATGCTGATGGCCGTACAGCAACAGACCGACACCCGTGGAGTGAATGGGGTTACGCACCACATCCACCAGACCGCTGACATGCTGTGGCACACCCAGACGCACCGGCATATGGAACACCTCTTCCGCCAGTTCAATAACGCCCTCCATCTTCGAGCAACCGCCGGTAAGCACCACACCTGCGGCACACAAATCCTCGAAACCGCTGCGCCGCAGCTCTGCCTGCACCAGCGACAGCAGCTCCTCATAACGGGGCTCCACCACCTCGGCCAGGGTCTGGCGCGCCAAACGCCGCGGCGGACGATCGCCCACGCTGGGCACTTCGATGCTCTCCTCCGGACTGGCCAGCTGGGTCAGCGCACAGGCATACTTGATCTTGATTTCCTCGGCGTACTGGGTGGGCGTGCGCAGGGCCACGGCGATGTCGTTGGTCACCTGGTCGCCGGCAATGGGGATGACTGCGGTGTGGCGGATGGAGCCATGGGTGAATACCGCGATGTCGGTGGTACCGCCACCCATGTCCACCAGACACACGCCCAGCTCTTTTTCGTCCTCGGTGAGCACCGAATAGCTCGAGGCCAACTGTTCGAGGATCACATCGTCCACCTCCAGCCCGCAGCGGCGTACGCACTTGATGATGTTCTGCGCCGCCGACACCGCACCGGTGACCATGTGCACCTTGGCCTCCAGGCGCACGCCGGACATACCCGCCGGCTCGCGAATGCCCTCCTGCTCATCGATGATGAATTCCTGCGGCAGGATGTGCAGTACCTTCTGATCCGCCGGAATCGCCACCGCGCGCGCCGCATCGATGACCCGCTCCACGTCGGCGTGGGTCACCTCTTTGTCGCGAATGGCGACAATGCCGTGGGAATTGAGGCTGCGGATGTGGCTGCCGGCGATGCCTGCATAGACCGAGTCGATCTGACAACCGGCCATCAGCTCCGCCTCCTCCACCGCACGCTGAATGGACTGCACCGTGTACTCGATATTGACCACCACACCCTTTTTCAGGCCGCGCGAAGGATTCGAGCCGATACCGATGATCTCGATCTCGCCCTCCGGCGTCACATCCGCGACGATGGCCACCACCTTCGAGGTGCCGATATCCAGCCCCACCAGCAGGTTCTGATCTGTTCGTTTGCTCATTTTCTCACTGCCCTACCATTCCGTTTAACCCAGCTCATTCCATCAACCCAACTTGTCCGATTGCCTACCCACCTGCGGCGCCATACCGGCCTTCCAGCGCACTGCGAAGCCATTGGTGTAGCGCAAGTCCACCCGTTCGATCGCCTCGGCGTGCGCCGCCAGCGCCAGTGGCCAGGCACTCATAAAGCGATCCAGCACGGTCTCGTTGCCGCCGCGCCCCAGCAACAACAGCACGCCGTTGTTCAACCGCAGATGCCAGGCGCGACGCTGATTAAGGCCCAATTCACGCACCGACAGCCCCAGCGTGGCCAGCGACACCGACAAACGCTGATACTGTGCCGCCACCGTCTCTGCTGCGCCCTCCGGGGCATGGAACAGGGGCAACTGCGCCAGCTGCTCTGCCCCGGCTGCCGCAAACAACTCCCCACGCCTATTCACCAGCGCCGTCGAACCACCGGCCTGCCGCCAGCGCGCCAGCGGCACCTGCTCCACCACGGCCACCCGCAGGCTGTCCGGCCACACCCGGCGTACCGAGGCACGATCCACCCACGGCAGAGACTCCGCCGCCAGCTTCACCGCGCGCACGTCCACGTTGAAAAAGCCACCGCTGGCCGGTTCGCCGAGGGCTGCGTACAGATCGGCCTTGTCCAGATAACGAAACTCACCCTTCACCTGCACCGCGTGGATCGGCAGGGTATCGGGCTGCGCCAGCTGCCAGCCGCCGTAGCCCAGCAGCGAACCGAGGCCACCGAACAGCACCAGCGCGCCCAGCAGGCGACGGTTCAGCCAGCCCGGCGTCGACCACCGCGGCAACCGCCGCACCGGCTTTTGTGTCTTCGGCTGGATGCGCCGCGCGCCCATCAGGCCATCTCCAACGTCTGCGCCAGGATGCGCCACACCAGCTCATCAAAGCCGATGGCCGTCGCCTGCGCCGCCATGGGTACCAGGCTGTGGTCGGTCAGTCCCGGCACGGTGTTGTTCTCCAGCAGCCAGGCACGGCCTTCACCGTCGCGCATGATGTCCACACGGCCCCAGCCGCGTCCGTCCAGCGCAGCAAAGGCCTGCACCGCCAGCGCCTGCAACTCGGCCTCGTCGTCCGCCGTCAACCCGCAGGGGCAGTGATAGCCGGTGTCCTCGGCCTCGTACTTGGCGGCGTAGTCGTAAAAACCGCTAGGCGCCTGCAGGCGAATCACCGGCAGCGCCTCACCGTCGAGAATGGCCACCGTGTACTCGTCGCCTACGATCCATGGCTCGGCCATCACCCGCGCATCGAATACCGCCGCCGTACGCCAGGCCGGTTCGATAGCGGCTGTCTCGGTGACTCGCGTAATACCTAGGCTGGAGCCCTCACACACCGGCTTTACCGCCAACGGCAGGCCCAGCTCGGCAGCCACCGCGCCCCAGTCGCTATGCTCTTCGAGCAGGACGAAGGCCGGGGTGGGCAGGCCGGCGGCCAGCCATACCTGCTTGCTGCGAATCTTGTCCATACTCAGCGCCGAGCCCAGCACACCGCTGCCGGTGTAGGGCAGGCCCAGCGACTCCAGCAGGCCTTGTATCACGCCATCCTCGCCACCGCGGCCATGCAGGGCAATGAAGGCACGATCGAAACCACCCGCCTGCAATACGCTGACGATGTCACGGCCCACGTCCACGCCGTGGGCATCCACGCCACGCGACTGCAGCGCCGCCAGCACCGCCGCGCCGCTTTTCAACGACACCTCACGCTCGGCGGACAAACCACCCATCAGCACTGCGACTTTTCCGAAGTCGGGGTTCATGGGTAGGTTCCTGAAAAATCCAACGCAAAGGCGTAAAGGCGCAGAGGACGCAAAGAAGGGCCGGAATGGTTTGGTGCAGGCCGCCCGGCCTCGTTCTTTTGCACGGGCCACTCAAAAAACCTTTGCGCTCTTTGCGCCTTTGCGCCTTTGCGTTGAAAGCCTTTTCTGCCAGCCATCACAGCGCCTCCCCCACAATGTGCACTTCGCGCACCAGGCGCACGCCCTGTTCGCGTTCCACGGTGTCGGCGACGCGCCGGATCAGGGCCTCCACCTGGGCCGCCGTGGCGCCGCCAGTGTTGACGATGAAGTTGGCATGCTTTTCCGACACGCAGGCCGCGCCCTCGCAGATGCCCTTCAGCCCGCAGGCCTCGATGAGCCGCGCGGCGAAGTCGCCCGTGGGGTTGCGGAACACCGAGCCGGCATTGGCCTGTTTCGTCGGCTGGGTCTCGCCACGTCTGGCCAGCAATTCCTTGATGCGCGCCTGTGCCGCCGCCGTGTCACCAGGGGCGAGCTGCAACTCGGCGGCCACAAACCATTCGCCCACCGGACCCCGCACGTGGCGGTAGGCCACTTCGTATTCATCGGGCGCGCGGTGGTGCCGGCCGCCGTGGCGGTCCAGGGTCTCCAGCGCGGTGACGATACGCCAGGTCTCGCCGCCGAAGGCGCCCGCATTCATGGCCAGGGCGCCGCCCAGGGTGCCGGGGATGCCGGCGAGGAACTCGGCCCCGGTGAGGCCGTGACGGGCAGCGAAGCGCGCCACCTTGGCGCAGCTCACCCCGGCCTCGACCCGCAGGCAGTTGTCGCCGATCCGTGCCAGCTCGTTGAGCATGCCGCTGGTGGCGATAACGCTGCCGCGGATGCCGCCGTCGCGCACCAGCAGGTTGCTACCCAGACCCAGCCAGAACACCGGCTCGCCCTCAGGCAGCTGTGACAGATATTCCGCCAGATCATCAATGTCCGCCGGCCGGTAATAGCGATCCGCCGGGCCGCCGATGCGCCAGGTGGTATGGCGCGACATAGGCTCGTCGTGCAGCAGCTCGCCGCGCAGGCCGATCATCTGCGGTGCCGCGTTCATGCGGGTGCTCCGGCTTGGTTCCGCAATTCAACATCATGGCCACAGAGGCACAGGGCACACAGAGAAAAACCAAAATGGATTGGCGACATTTCCAATGCTTGCGGTTGATGTACGGCCAGTTCCAATAAACTCCGTGACCTCTGTACCTCTGTGGCCTCCGTTTTGAAGCATCGAACCATCACAAACCCTCCCCCGTCAGCTGCTTGGGCAGCTGCACTGCCGCCGCGCCGATGGAACCCGCACCGAGGGTGAGCAATACATCACCGTCACGCAGCAGGCCTCGCAGAATCTGCGGCAGCTCCTCGATATCTTCGACGAATACCGGGTCGACCTTGCCGCGCAGGCGGATGGCGCGCGCCAGGGCACGACCGTCGTCGCCGCCCTGGGGTTGTTCGCCAGCGGCATAGACCTCCAGCAGCACCAGTACGTCGGCCTCGGACAACACCTGGGCAAAGTCTTCGAACAGGTCACGGGTACGTGAATAACGGTGCGGCTGGAAGGCCAGCACCACACGGCGCTCCGGCCAGGCCTTGCGCGCCGCCGTCAGCGTCGCCGCCACCTCACGCGGATGGTGACCATAGTCGTCCACCAGCAACACCGAGCCCATGGGTGTGTCGAGTTCACCATAGAGCTGGAAGCGGCGGCCGATACCCTGAAATTCGAGCAGGGCCTTTTGCATCGCTGCATCGGAGACACCCAACTCGCTGGCCACGGCGATGGCGGCCAGGGCATTCAGGGCGTTGTGCTCACCCGGCATGTTGAGCGTGACATCCAACTCACCCGAATGGTCACGACGGGTAACGCGAAAGTGGGTGTGCGGGCCGTCCTGGCGCAGATCGAGGCCGCGCACGTCGGCATCGGAGGCCGCGAAGCCATAGGTCAGCACCGGCTTGGAAAAGGCCGGCAGCAGCTCGCGAATCACCGGATCGTCGGCGCACAGCACCGCCAGGCCATAGAAGGGCAGGTGGTGCAGGAATTCGACGAAGGCCTGCTTGAGGCGTTCGAAGTCACCACCGTAGGTGGCCATGTGGTCGGCGTCGATGTTGGTGACCACCGCCATCATGGGCGCTAGGTAGAGGAAGGAGGCATCACTCTCGTCGGCCTCGGCCACCAGGTAGCGGCCCTCACCCAGACGGGCGTGGGTGCCGGCGCTGTTGAGCAGGCCGCCAATGACGAAGGTCGGATCCAGGCCACCCTCGGCCAGCAGGCTGGCGGTGAGGCTGGTGGTGGTGGTCTTACCATGGGTGCCGGCGACGGCGATACCGAAGCGGAAGCGCATCAGCTCGGCCAGCATCTCGGCGCGTGGCACCACCGGGATACGCGCGGCGCGGGCGGCGAGCACTTCGGGATTGTCGGCGGCCACGGCGGTAGAGGTCACCACAACGTCACAGCCGCGCACATTGTCCGCCGTGTGGCCAAAATGCACCGTCGCACCACCGGCCATCAGGCGCCGGGTGACGGGGTTTTCGCGCAGATCGGAACCAGAGACTTCATAGCCCAGATTGAGCAACACCTCGGCGATGCCGCCCATACCGGCGCCGCCGATACCGACAAAATGGATCCGCCGGATGCGGCTCCAGCCGCTCTCCATGCCACCGGTGTTAATCAGACGATCAGCCACGCGCCACCTCCAAACAGCGTCCGGCTACCTGCACCGTGGCCTCGGGCAGGGCCAGCTTGTGCGCTGCCATGGCCATTTCACGCAAGCGCACCGCGTCCAGCTCTTGCAACAGCTGCACCAGCCGCTGCGCACTGAGTTCCTGCTGCGGCAGCAGTACCGCTCCGCCACCGTCGGCGAGATAGCGGGCATTGGCGGTCTGGTGGTCGTCCACGGCGTGCGGGTACGGCACCAGGATCGAGGCGGTTCCGGCGGCGGCCAGTTCGGCCACCGTCATGGCGCCGGCGCGGCACAGCACCAGGTCGGCCCAGCGATAGGCCTCGGCCATGTCGTCGATGAAGGGCTCGACCCGCGCCTCGATACCGGCCGCGGCATAGGCCTCACGGGCCTGTTCGATGTTGCGGCGGCCGGTCTGATGCCACACCTCAACCCGCGCGCCGGTATTCAGCACCAGCCCGGAGGCATCGCTGCTGCCGCGCGCCAGCAAGGCAAGGGCCTCGGGCACCACCTCGTTGAGGCGCACCGCACCCAGGCTGCCGCCCACCACCAGCAGACGCATCACGCCGTCGTGGGGTTCGGTGGCAGCAAAACCCGTGGCCAGGCTCTTATCAAGAAATTCACGGCGCAGCGGATTGCCGGTGTGCAGGGCGCCGCGCAGGGTGTGGGGAAAGGCCTCCATCACCCGGCTCGCCAGCGGTACCAGCAGGCGGTTGGTCAGTCCGGCGCTGGCGTTCTGTTCGTGAATCAACAGCGGCCGCCGTGACAGCCACGCCGCCACACCGCCGGGACCGGTGACAAAACCGCCCATGCCCAGCACTGCCGCCGGCTGCCGACGGCGCATCACCGCCAGGCTCTGCCACAGGGCCTGCAACAGCTTGAAGGGCGCCGTGACCAGACTGGCCACACGCTTGCCACGCAGGCCACTGACATCGATGAAATCGATGGGATAACCCGCCTGCGGTACCAGCTCGGCCTCCAGACCGCTGCGGGTACCCAGCCAGCTCACCTCCACACCGTGCCCGCGCAGCTCATCGGCCACCGCCAGGGCCGGAAACACATGACCACCGGTGCCACCGGCCATCAGCAGGATACGTATCGGTGCACTCATGTGTTGACCCTCCGCGCACGCTTCAGGGTCGGCGCGTGCTTTTGCTCGACCTGATGTGCGACACGACGCGCCAGCGGCTGCTTCTGTAGTGAATGCTCATGCGACACGCGCAATAACAGCGCGCAGGCCATGCAGGTGACGACGATAGACGAGCCGCCATAGCTCATCAGCGGCAGGGTCAGGCCCTTGGTAGGAAGAACACCCATGTTCACGCCCAGATTGATGAAGGCCTGCATGCCCAACCACAGGCCGAGGCCGTAGCTCAAATAGGCGGCAAAGTCGCTGCCAGCCTGTTGCGCCCGACGGCCAATGACGAAGGCTCGCCACACCAACAGGGCGAACAGACCGACCACCACCAGCACACCCATCAGCCCCAGCTCTTCGGCCAGCACGGCGAACAGGAAGTCCGTGTGCGCCTCGGGCAGGTAAAACAGTTTTTGAACGCTACTGCCCAGGCCGACACCCCACCACTCGCCACGACCAAAGGCGATCAATGCCTGGGTTAACTGAAAACCACTATCGAAGGGATCGGCCCAGGGATCGGCGAACGACGTCAGGCGCGCCATACGGTAGGGCGTGGCCAGTACCAACGCCGCAGCAGCACCGAGGATACCGGCAAATAACACACCGAACTGCCACAGACGCACACCGCCGAGAAACATCATCCCCAGCACCGTCGCGGTAATCACCGCAGCAGCACCGAAGTCCGGCTCAGCCAGCAGCAGGCCGCCGATCAACCCCACCAACAACATAGGCTTGAGGAAGCCCTTCACCGAGCGGCGAACCTCTTCACCACGGCGTACCAGATACCCGGCCAGATAGACCACAATAAACAGCTTCATCAATTCCGAGGGCTGCAGATTGAACAGCCCCAGCTCCAGCCAGCGGGTACTGCCGTTGATCTCACGACCCAGTCCCAGCACCGCCACCAGCAACACCAGGCCGAACAGCAACAGCACCGGGCCGAGGCGCTCCCAATACACCAGCCGGGTGCGTAACATGAGGGCGCCTATCAGCAGGCCGACAACGACGAACACGACCTGCCGCCAGAGGTAGTAGAAGGGCTGACCGGTCTGCCGCTCGGCAATGGAAATAGAGGCCGAGGCAACCATCACCAGCCCCAAGGCCAGCAGGGCAAACACCGCACCCAGCAGCCAGGTATCGAGCACGAAACGACCATGACGGGCTTCGCTGAGGGGACGCAGGACGGGGATCGCACGCACGTTCATGATCGCCCCTCCAGTGCCCGTGCGGCGAGGATGAAGGCGTCGCCACGGGCGGCGAAACCGTCGAACATGTCGAAGCTGGCGCAGGCCGGCGACAGCAGCACCACATCGCCCGGCTGTGCCAGCACGCGGGCGCGAGCCACGGCGTCGGCCATACTGCCGGCGCGCTGTACCGGCACCACACCGTCCAGCGACCGTTCGATAATGTCTGCCGCTTCGCCCATCAACACGGCTGCACGGCCCTTGCCTGCCAACACCGCACGCAGGGGTACAAAATCCGCACCCTTACCCTGGCCGCCGGCGATCAGCACCAGCGGGCCATCCAACCCCTCAATGGCCGCCAGGGTGGCACCGACATTGGTGCCCTTGGAGTCGTTGTACCAGCGCACGCCGTCGATCTCCGCCACCCACTGGGTGCGATGCCAGAGCCCGGCGAAACGCCGCAGAGTGGCCAGCATACCGTCCATCGGCAGATTCATGGCCTCACCCAGGGCCAGCGCCGCCAGGGCATTGGCCTGATTATGACGGCCTGCCACACGTAGCTCGCGCACCGGCATCAGCGGTATCTCGCCCTTGGCCAGCCAGCGCTCGCCGTCGTGTTCCAGAATGCCGAAATCGCTCGTCAGCGGCCGCCCCAGGGTAAAGCCCACGGTCTTGCGGCCCGGCACCTGCATGGCCACCACGCTTGGGTCGTCACAGTTCACCACCATCGCGCCGTGGCCATGGTAGACACGCTGCTTGCTAGCGGCATAGGCCGACACGCTGGGGTAGCGATCCATGTGGTCGGGGCTGATATTGAGCACCACGGCCACGGCCGCATCGAGAGAGTGGGTGGTCTCCAGTTGGAAGCTGGACAGCTCCAGGATGTAGAAATCGGGCTCGCTATCGCGCAAAAGATCCAGTGCCGGGCGGCCGATGTTGCCGCCCACACGGATCGCCCGGCCGGCGTCCGCGGCCATCTCGCCGAGCAGGGTGGTGACGGTGGATTTGCCATTGGAGCCGGTGATGGCGACCACCGGGGCGCGGGCGTGGCGGGCAAACAGCTCGATGTCGCCGATGATCTCGGCACCGCGCACATGCGCGGCCTCGATCAGCGGCTCGCTGATAGCCACCCCGGGACTGACGATGAGCTGGCGGGCATGCGTAAACCAAGCCGCATCAAAGCCACCCAGGGCAGCGGGCATGTCGGCGAAATCCCGTGCCAGCTCGTCGCGACCGGGCGGATTGATGCGACTGTCGGTCACCGCCACGGACTCGCCGCGTGCACACAGAAAACGCAGCACGGACAGTCCGGTGGCGCCTAGACCGACCACCAGTGTCTCAGGCTGCATCAGCGTCTCTTGTGTCGTTTGTAGCGTCACCCCTGTCACCGAATCTTCAACGTCGCCAGCCCCACCAGCACCAGGATCACGGTAATAATCCAGAAGCGCACGATGACGCGGGGCTCGGGCCAGCCCTTGAGTTCGAAATGGTGATGCAACGGCGCCATACGGAAGATGCGCTTGCCGGTGAGCTTGTACGAGGCCACCTGCATGATCACCGACACCGTCTCCATCACGAACACGCCGCCCATGATCAGCAGCACCAGCTCCTGATGCACCACCACGGCGACGATGCCCAATGCCGCACCCAGCGCCAGGGCGCCGATGTCGCCCATGAACACCATTGCCGGGTAGGCGTTGAACCACAAAAAGCCCAGTCCCGCGCCCACCAGCGCGCCGCAGAACACCACCGTCTCACCCACCCCGGGGATAAAGGGGATAGACAGATAGGCAGCAAACTTGGCGTGGCCGGTCACGTAGGCGAAGATACCCAGTGCACCGGCCACCATCACCGTGGGCAGCACGGCGAGGCCGTCGAGACCATCGGTAAGATTGACCGCATTGCTGGAGCCAACCATGACGACATAGGCCAGCACCACGAAACCCCAGCCCAGCGGAACCGCCACGTCCTTGAAGAAAGGCACGATGAGCTGGGTCTCCGCCGGCAATTCGGCGGTGGCGTACATGAAGCCCGCCGCGCCCAATGCCACCACCGACTGCCAGAAATACTTGTAGCGTGCAATCAACCCACGCGAGTCCTTCTTCACCAGCTTCTTGTAATCGTCCACCCAGCCGATGACGCCGAACAGCAGCGTGGTGAGCAGTACCACCCACATGTACTTGTTACCCAGATCCGACCACAGCAGGGTACTCACCGAAATGGCGACCAGGATCATCGCACCGCCCATGGTCGGCGTACCGGCCTTTTGCAGATGGCTCTCGGGACCGTCATCGCGCACGATCTGCCCCACTTGATAATGGCTCAGCCGACGGATCATGGCCGGACCGACGAGAAAGGAGATCAATAGCGCCGTCAGCGCGCCGAGGATGCTGCGCAGGGTCAGGTACTGGAACACGCCGAAGCCGCTGTGGAACTGGGTCAGGTAGTCGGTGAGGTAGAGCAGCATCAGGCGGTCTCCTCCGTCAGCGCATCCACCACGTGTTCCATGTGCGCGGAGCGCGAGCCTTTGACCAGCAGGGCGCAGTTGGCGTGCAGATCGGCTTGCAGACACTCGATGAGCAGCTCCTGGCTGTTGAAATGCCAGGCCTGCCCGCCGCCCTGTTTGGTGAAGGCGTCCACGGCGAAACGCGACAGCTCGCCCACGGCGTACAGCCGCGTCACCCCGGCATCAAACGCGCGGCGTCCGGCGCTGGCATGCAGGGCCTCGGCCTCGCCGCCCAGCTCGGCCATGTCGCCCAGCGCCAGGCAGCGCTCACAGGGCACGCCGGACAATACGTCCAGCGCCGCCAGCAGCGAGGCCGGATTGGCGTTGTAGGTGTCGTCGAGGATGCGCGCACCGTTCACGCCGGCCTTCCAACACAGGCGGCCGGGCACCGGGCGCAGGCTCTCCAGTCCGGCGCGGATATCATCCAACGGACTGCCAGCGGCCAGCGCCGCAGCGGTGGCAGCCAGCGCATTCATGGCATTGTGGCGCCCCGGCAGGGGCAGGGCCACGGACAGCTCACCCTCGACAGTGGTGACCTCCAGGGTGTTGCGCAGCACCTCCTGCGGCCACCACTGGCCCTGCACGTCGGCGTCGGCGTCGAGGGCGAAGGTGAGCACACGGTGGCCGCCGGCGAGACCGCGCCACAGGTCGGCGAAGGCATCGTCGGCATTGATGATAGCGGTACCGCCCTCACCCAAGCCCTCGAAGATCTCGCCCTTGCTGCGCGCCACCGACTCCAGCGAGCCGAAGCCGGCCAGGTGGGCATCGGCGGCGTTGGTCAGCACCGCCACCGTAGGCGTGGCGATGCGGGTCAGGTAGGCGATGTCACCGGGCTTGCTGGCACCGGCCTCGATCACCGCCGCCTGGTGGCGGCCGTCGAGCTGCAGCAGGGTCAGGGGCAGGCCGATCTCGTTATTCAGGTTGCCATGGGTGGCCAGCACTTCATACCGCTGACCGAGGATGGCGGCAAGCATCTCCTTGACCGTGGTCTTGCCGTTGCTGCCAGTGATGGCGATCACGGGGATGTCGAAGCGCACGCGCCACAGGGCGGCCAGATCGCCCAGCGCGGCAAGGGTATCGGTAACCACGATCTGCGGCAGCTCGGTCTTCACCTCGTGCGAAACCAACACCGCCACCGCACCGCGCGCGGCGGCCGCAGCGATGCAGTCGTGGGCATCGTAGTGGGGCCCTTGCAGGGCCACAAACAACTGTCCCGGCTGCAGCGTCCGGGTGTCGGTGCCGACGCCGTCGAAGACGCCATCTGCACCCAGCAGGCGACCGCCGAGGGCGTCGGCGACCTCCTGCAGATGGAGGTGGCAGCCGCTCATCGCACACCCTCCATGGCCATGCGGGCGCGCAGGTCCTCGCGCACTTTTTCGGCGTCACTAAAGGGCAGGCGCTGCCCGCCGACCAGCTGATAGTCCTCGTGGCCCTTGCCGGCCACCAGCACCACGTCACCCTCGCCGGCGACAATCACGGCATGACGGATGGCGGCGGCGCGGTCGTTGATCACCGTCACCGCGTCGGCATTCTCGAAGCCACTGAGGATGTCGGCGACGATCACGTCGGGGTTTTCGCTACGCGGGTTGTCGTCGGTGACGATGACCTGATCGGCGCCCTGCTCTGCGGCGCGCGCCATCAGCGGGCGCTTGCCCACGTCGCGCTCACCGCCGCAGCCGAACACGCAGCTCAGACGGCCGGCGCCGTGCGCGCGCAGGGCTTCGAGCACCTGGGCGAGGGCATCGGGGGTATGGGCGTAGTCGACCACCACCAGCGGCTCGCCGGGGCCGCCGCCGAGGCGCTGCATGCGCCCCGGCACCGGCTGCACCCGCGACAGGCGCGCCAGCACCTCGTCGAAACCGAGACCACAGGCCAGCAGCGCAGCGAAGGCGGCGAGCAGGTTTTCGGCATTGAAACGGCCCAGCAGGGGCACGCTCAACTCGCCGTGGCCCCAGTCACTCTCGATGCGCAGGCGCAGGCCCTGGCTGTCGAGCCTGAGGCCCGTGCCCAGCAGCGAGGGCGGCAGGCGCGAATCGTCGAAGCCATAGCTGACCGTGCCCACGGCGCCGGGCATGCCGGCCAGCAACGACTGGCCGTACTCGTCGTCGAGATTGATCACCGCATAGCGCAGCCCCGGGGTCTCGAACAGGCGGCGCTTGGCGCGGCCGTAGCTGGCCATGTCGCCGTGGTAGTCGAGGTGTTCGTGACTGAGGTTGGTGAACACGGCCACGTCGAAGGCAACGCCGGCCACGCGGCCCTGCTCCAGGGCGTGGGAGGACACCTCCATCACCACCTGCTGGGCGCCGGCGTCGCGCATCCCAGCCAGCAGGCCGTGCACGGTGATGGCGTCCGGGGTGGTGTGGGTGCTGGGCTGCAAGTCGCCGAACAGGCCGTTGCCGATGAGACCGTAGCCAAGGGTGCCGACAACACCGCAAGGTCCATCGACGCGCAGGGCCTGGGCGATGAAGTGGCTCACCGAGGTCTTGCCGTTGGTGCCGGTGACGCCGATCACGGTCATGGCCTGCGCCGGGTTGCCAAACCAGCGTTCGGCGATGGCGCCGAGCTTGAAGCGCAATTCCGGTACAGAGATCACGGGCACCCCGTTACGCTGCTCTTGCTTCGCCCAGGCGGCCTCCTGCAGCACCACCGCGGCGCCGCGTTCGATGGCCTGATCGATGAACTGCCTGCCGTGCGTCTGGCTGCCCTCGAGGGCAAAAAACAGATCGCCGAAGGCCACCTGGCGGCTGTCCAGCGCCAGGCCACCGATCTCAGCCTCGGGCAGACCGGGTAACTTGACGATGCCGTCGAGCAGTTCAAGCAGGGAGCGAGCCATCAGTGGGCACCTCCGTCACCGCGCAGCAGCGCCAGGCGCTGGCCGGGCATGGAAGGCAGGTCGTCGGGCGGGATGTCGAGCAGGCGCAGGGCGCCGGCCATCACCTTGCTGAACACCGGCGCAGCCACCACGCCGCCGTAGTATTTCTCCCCGCGTGGCTCATCAATCATGACCACCATGGCCAGCCGTGGCTCACTGGCCGGGGCGATTCCGGCGAACACGGCGATGTAGCTGTCTTCAACATAACCGCCGGCGCCAGATTTTTTCACCGTGCCGGTCTTGCCGGCGATGCGATAACCCGACACAGCGGCGCGGGTGCCGGTGCCGCCCTTGGCCACCACACGCTCCATCATGTCGCGCACGGCACGCAGGCTATCGGCGCTAAACGCGGGCTCGTACAGGGCCGCCAGCTCGGCGGCCTCGCTGCGGGAGCGGCGCAGGAAGCTGACCGGCAGTGGGCGGCCATCGGTGGCCAGCGCGGCGTAGGCGCGCGCCAGTTGCAGGGTGGTCGTGGACATACCATAGCCGTAGGAAATGGTAGCGCGCTGGATGTCACGCCAACTGCCATAGTCAGTGAGCAGGCCGCCGGACTCACCGGGAAAACCGCTGCCGGTGGACTCGCCAAGGCCAACGCTGGCAAAGGCCTTCCACAGATGTTCCGGGCTCTGCGCCAGGGCCAGCTTGCTGGCGCCCACATTGCTGGATTTCTGGATCACGGTGGAGACGTCGATGAGACCGTAGTCGCGGAAGTCACGAATGGTCTTGCGGCCAACGCGGAGGTAGCCGGGAGTCGTATCCACCGGCGTCTGTGGGTGGAAGCGGCCGGTCTCCAACGCCGCGGCGATGGTGAAGGGCTTGATGGTGGAGCCGGGCTCAAAGACATCAGTAACGGCGCGGTTACGCAGGCGCGAGCGCTCCAACTTGCCGCGGTTGTTGGGGTTGTAGGCGGGCTGGTTGACCATCGCCAGCACCTCGCCGGTGTGCACATCGAGGATCACCGCGGATCCGGCGTCGGCGCGGTTGCGGCGCACGGCGGCCTTCAGTTCACGATAGGCCAGGTACTGCAGGCGGAGATCGATGCTCAGTGCCATGTCCTCACCGGGCTGTGGCTCACGTACCCGCTCAACGCTCTCAACGATGCGCCCGAGGCGATCCTTGATCACGCGCTTGGCCCCGGGGATACTGCGCAGACGCTCGTCGAAGGCCAGCTCCACACCTTCTTGACCGGCGTCGTCCACATTGGTAAAGCCGACCACATGTGCGGTTACCTCGCCGGCGGGGTAGAAGCGGCGGTACTCGGGAGCCATGGCCACACCGGGAATATCCAGCTCGCTGACACGCTGCGCCATGTCCGGGTTGACGCGGCGCTTGAGGTAGACGAATTCCTTGTGCTGACGCGCCACCAGCAGGCGTTCAAGATCGGCGCGTTTGATGCGCAGGGCCCTGGCCAGCCGCGTCCAGCTATCACGTTCTAGGATCAGCACCTTGGGATTGGCCCACACGGAATCCACCGGGGTACTGATGGCCAGCGGTTCGCCAAAGCGGTCGGTGATCATGCCCCGGTGGGCGGGCTCGGAGACCACGCGCAGGAAGCGTGCATCGCCCTGCCCCTGCAGAAAATCCTTGTCCAGCACCTGTAGGTTCACCGCGCGCGCCGCCAGCCCACCCGCAGCAAGCGCCAGCACACCGAGCACCAGCAAGCGCCGGCCACGATAAGATGAAGACTTGTCTTGCTCACTCATTACGAAGTATGACCACCGATTCAGCGTCCGGCATTTTCATGCCCAGACGTTTGCGCGCCACGCGCTCCACCCGGCTGTGTGTCGCCCAGGTGCCCTGCTCCAGCTGTAGCTGTCCCCATTCCACATTCATTTGGTCGCGCAGCTTTTCCAATGTCTGCAGCTGTACAAATTGCTTGCGGCCTTCGTGCTTGGCATAGACCACGCCGATGGCCGAGGCCAGTACCGCCAACACCAGTGCTATCAGCAAACCGCCGGTTCTCATTCACGAACATCCTCCGCCGCCACTGTCGGCCAGCCGCTCGGCAACGCGCAGCACAGCACTGCGGGCACGTGGATTTTCATCCAGCTCCCGCTCGCCGGCGCGAATGGCCTTGCCAACGACCTTTAAACGGGGGGTCAGCGCCGACTGCGGCACTGGCAGATCCGGTGGAAAAATATCGCCTTTGGCCTCGTCACGCATGAAGCGTTTGACGATACGGTCTTCCAACGAATGAAAACTGATT
>JAJRWE010000207.1 GCA_024276955.1 Gammaproteobacteria bacterium | reverse complement strand
GTTCAACTGATTAATCTAGGTTGAACCTAACTTGAGCGTGGCGGCTGGCGGTTAATTTTCCGTGCCGTCCAGCAGCTGGCGGATATTGCTGCGATGACGCCAGATCAACATCACGCTGATCACCGCCGAGACGCCGATCAGTTCGGGTTCCGGCCGCAGCCACCACATGAACAGCGGTGACAGGGCCGCTGCGGTGAGCGCCGCCAGCGAGGAAATATGGAACACCTTGGCCATCAATAGCCACACACCCAGAAGGCTCAGTGCCACCGGCCAGGCCAGGGCGATCAGCGTGCCGAAGGCGGTGGCCACGCCCTTGCCACCCTTGAAACCGAAAAACAGCGGATACAGATGGCCGAGAAAGGCGGCCAGCGCGGTTAGCGCCAGAACCGGGCTGGAAACATCCAGCGCCTGCGCCAGCAGCACCGGCAGCAGGCCCTTGACGGCGTCACCGGCGAGGGTGATGGCGGCCGGCTTCTTGCCGCCCACGCGCATCACGTTGGTGGCGCCAGGATTTCCCGAGCCCTGACTGCGCGGATCCGGCAGGCCCATCAGGTGGCAGGTGATAATGGCGGTGGAGAGGGAACCGGCGAGATAGGCGCCGAGAATCAGTGCGATATCGATCATGACCCCATTATCCCGTGCTGGTACGGCTCAGGGCAAACCGCTATAGTCCCCAGGAAATTTCGAAGCCTGATATCAGCCCCCAAATCACCCCTTATTAAAAACGAATACGGCATGGACATCATTTTTCTGCACGATCTAACCATTGAAACCATCATTGGCATCTACGACTGGGAGCGCAAGGAAAAACAGTCGATCATCCTCGATCTGGATATGGGCGCCGACATCCGCCGCGCCGCCGCCAGCGATGCCATCGAAGATACCCTCAACTACAAGGCCGTGGCCAAGCGGCTGATTGAATTCGTCGGCGACAGCGATTTCCAACTGGTCGAAACCCTGGCCGAGCGGGTGGCCGAGATCGTGCTCACGGAATTTGACGTGACATGGGTGCGCCTGCGGGTGAATAAAAAGGGTGCGGTGCGTTATGCCGGTGATGTCGGCGTTATTATCGAAAGAGGTATTGAAAGAGGTATTGAAAGGGGCATTGAAAAGGGCATCGAAAGAGGCATTGTGCGTGGATCCGTCGGCGGAGAGAAGGGCTGATGCCGCAGGTGTTCGTCGGCGTTGGCAGCAACGTCAAGCGCGACGCCAGCATCCGCGCCGGCGTCGCCGACCTGCGTGCACATTACGGTGAGCTGCTGCTGTCCTCGGTCTACGAAAGTGAGGCAGTGGGCTTCGCTGGTGATGCCTTTTACAACCTGGTCGTGGCCTTCGATACGCCAGATTCCATCGACACCGTGGCGGACGTACTGGCCGCCATTGAGGATCGCAATGGCCGCCGGCGCGGCAGCGAAAAATTCACCCCGCGCACCCTCGATCTGGATCTGCTGCTGTACGCTGACGAGATTATCAGCAGCGAACGTTTTCATGTGCCGCGTGACGAGATTCTACGCTACGCCTTTGTGCTCTGGCCGCTGGCCGAGATGGCGCCGGATCTGATTCATCCTCAGGTGGGGAAATCCTTTACGCAGTTGTGGGAAAAGTTTGACAAGGATGGCCCGGCATTGAGGCCTGTTCCATTTTCGTGGCAGGCGCCGATATAAAACCTAGGTAAAACAGTATTGAGGGGTAGGTAAGCATGGCCGAGGGGTTTGCTGAAAGTACGACGTTGGCGGAAAAGGACAAACCGCTGATCCTGATTGTCGACGACTCGCCGACGATTCGTATGTCGCTGAAGCGTGCGGTACAGGGTGAATTCCAGTCGCTCGAAGCGGAAGATGGTGAGGCCGCCTGGAAGCTGCTGCTGACCGAGGCCGATATCGAACTGTTGATCACCGATCTCACCATGCCGCATCTCGACGGTTTCGGCCTGATCCAGCGCCTGCGTGAAAATCACGCGGCACGCATGCAGAACCTGCCGGTGATTGTCGTCACCGGGGCGGATGACACCGCCGCCCGCGAGCGCGCCTTCCATGCCGGCGCCAATGACTTTCTTACCAAGGACAGCGACCGTATCGAACTATTGGCGCGTCTACGTGCCCATCTCAAGCTGGCGCAGACCATTCGTCAGTTGGAGGCCAGCCAGCGCGAGTTGCGTGCGCAGGCCAACACGGATCCGCTGACCGGACTTGCCAACCGGCGTTTCTTTGATGAGATCGCCGGCAAGGAGCTGTCGCTGATGCGCCGGCAGCAGGATTATTTCAGTGTGCTGATGATTGATATCGACCACTTCAAGGCGGTGAACGATACCTACGGTCACCCGGCGGGTGACGAAATCCTCAAGCGGGTGGCAGCGACGCTGTCGGCCAATCTGCGCGAAGAGGACACGGTGGCGCGCATCGGTGGCGAGGAATTCGTGGTCTGCTCGCCGGCCACCAACCGGCTGGCCTCCATTGTCCTCGCCGAGCGTTTGCGCAAGGCCGTGGAATCCCTGTCGATCGAGTTCGATGGCAAGCGGATTCCGGTCACCATCAGTCTGGGCATTGCCCTGCGGCCGCTGGATGGTGACGACTTGCAGGCGTTGCTGAGCGTGGCGGATGAGCGCCTGTATCGCGCCAAGCAGGACGGCCGCAATCGTTTCTGTGTCGCGGACAAGGCGTCACACAGTGACGGTGAGCTTGCCGTGGACAGGATCTGCCCGCGCATGGACGAGGCGCTGGCGATGATTCGCCACGGCAATCTGCATCGCCTCAAGCCGCACCTGCCAACACTGCTGCAGGAGCTGATTCCCCTCCTGGAACTGGTCAACCAGCAGTCGGCAGAGACGCAGGTCGATATCGGGCAGATTCGCGAAATTGCAGAAAAGCTGGAGAATTAACCTTCCTTTCGCTGCCACACCAGGATGCGATTGTTGGCCGGCATTTCATGGTCGGCCACGCGTTGCAGGCCCTGTTTGTGTGCCAGGCCATCAAGCTCGGCACGGTCGCGGATGCCGCTCTTCGGCTCGCGCTGCTTCAGCCAGGCATCAAAGCGCGCATTGCTCTCACTGGTGAATTTTCCATCCCGGTTAAATGGCCCGTAGAGACAGAAGCGTCCACCTGGGGCGAGTACCTGCCCGACCCCCTCGAACAGTTTTTCCACTTCCGTCCAGGCCATGATGTGCACGGTGTTGGCGCTGAAGATGCCGTCGTAGGGGTGCCGGGGCCAGGGGTCGTGGTTGACGTCCAGCGTCAGCGGCAGGTGCACGTTGTCACCGCCGTCTTCGCCCAGCCAGGCGAGGATGCCGGGGTGGTTCTCGGCACAGTCGCTGGTTTGCCAGTGCAGGTGCGGCAGTTCGCGGGCGAAGAAGACGGCGTGCTGTCCGGTGCCGCTGCCGATTTCAAGAACTTCCGAGGCCTGGGCGAACTCCTCTCGCAGCACGGCGAGGATGGGGTGCTTATTTTGTTCGCAGGATTCGGCGAAGGGTTTCATTGGGCTGATTCTGTGGTCATCTTAACTCGTGACACCGCTCTGCGGTGTTGCGCATCCCGTGGCGCTCCGCGCCACTTCATCGGCGGTAGGGTACTCCGCCGTGATCGGTGATCTGCTAACTATTCAACGACCGTCCACCATCCACCGTCAGCACCTGGCCACTGGTGTATTCGGCATCACGAATCAGATACAGCACCGCCCGCGCAATATGCTCCGGACTGCCTTGCCGCTTGAGAAAGGTGCGGTTGATGATGCGCTGTTTGGTGACTTCATCCATGTCTGTTTCCGGCCACAGGATGGCCCCCGGCGCGACCGCATTGACGCGGATCTCCGGTCCCAGTTCACAGGCCAGCGCCTTGGTCAGCATCACCAGTCCCGCCTTGGCCATGCTGTAGATGGGATAGCGCTTCAGCGGCCGGTCAGCATGAATGTCGACAATATTGACGATGCAGCCGCGGCTGATCTTGAGGTGCGGTGCGGCGGCCTGGGCGAGGAAAAAGGGCGCCTTGAGATTGGAGCCGAACAGATCGTCCCACTGCTGCGGGGTGGCCGTGCCGACGGGGGTGGGATAGAAGGTGGAGGCGTTGTTGATCAATACGTCCAGCCGTTTCCAGGCCGAGAAGGCGTCATTGATAAGGGCGGGAAAGGCCGCCTCGTCGAGCAGGTCGGCGCAGACCAGCACCACGGAATCGGCACGTTTTTGGTTGAGTTCGGCTTGCAGGGTTTGCGCAGCACAGCGTGAGGTGCGGTAGTGCAGAACCAGGTTTGCACCCTCAGTGTGCAGGGTGCGCGCGGTGTGCGCACCAATGCGGTGGGCGCCGCCGGTAATCAGTACGACACGCCCGCTCAGCGGGCCGTTGTTGGCTTCTGTGCTATCATCCACTCCTTGTCCTCCGAGACTATTTCAACACTGTAACCTACCTGCGTCGACCTTGCCCAGTATGAATCCCCCCGTTTCCCGAGCCGCTTCCCGGCATACTATTCGGCAGGCCGGCGAGGCCCTTGCACGCCTCCCCGAGCCGGACAAGGAAGCCCAGGTGCACAGCATGGCGCTGATCCGTTTGATCGTCGATGATATCGCTGGCGCCGGCGGGCAGATCAGCTTTGCGCGTTATATGGAGCTGGCCCTGTTCGCCCCCGGTCTGGGCTATTACAGCGCTGGCAGCCAGAAGTTCGGCGCCAGCGGTGATTTCGTTACCGCGCCGGAAATATCACCGCTGTTTTCCCGTTGCCTGGCGCGGCAGACGGCCGAGGTGCTGGAAAACCTCGGCGGTGGTGATGTGCTGGAGGTGGGCGCCGGTTCCGGCATCATGGCGGCGGATCTGCTGGCCGGGCTGGCGGAGCTGGGTACGTTGCCAGATCGCTACTTTCTGTTGGAGTTGAGCGCCGATCTGCGTCAGCGTCAGCGTGAAACCCTGGCGCGGATGGTGCCACAGCTGCTCGATCGGGTGCAGTGGCTGGACAGCCTGCCCGAGGGCGGCTTTTGTGGTGTGGTGCTGGCCAATGAGCTGCTCGATGCCCTGCCGGTGCACCTCTTCCGTACCGAGGCCGGCGGCCTCAGGGAGCGCTGCGTGGGCTGGCAGGATGGGCGCTTCCAGTGGTGCAGCCGTGATGTGTTGGACACGGCGTTGGCGCGGCGTTTTGAGGTGCTGGCCGATGGCTTGCCCGAAGGCTACACGTCGGAGCTGAATCTTGCCGCTGGCGGCTGGATCGGTTCCGTCGCCAGCATGTTGCAGGCTGGCGTAGTGCTGTTGATTGACTACGGTTTTCCGCGCCACGAGTATTACCACCCGCAGCGCGACCGTGGCACCCTGATGTGCCACTACCGCCATCGCGCCCATGACGACCCCTTTGTCTATCCCGGCCTACAGGACATCACTGCCCACGTAGACTTCACCGCCGTCGCCGAGAGCGCGGTGGATGCCGGGCTGGATGTGCTGGGCTACAATACCCAGGGCCTGTTTCTGCTCGCCAACGGTATCACCGAACTGGCGCAGTCGGGTGACGAGCGAGAGCAGTTGCGCCTGGCACAGCAGGTGCGCACCCTGACCCTGCCGGGCGACATGGGGGAGCTGTTCAAGGTGATGGCGCTGGGGCGCGGCTATGATGCGCCGCTGCGTGGTTTTGCGCTGCAGGATCTGCGCGGCAAGCTATAACTTTCGTCAGGGTAAAAAAACGTAGGAGCGGACCCCCCGGGCCGCGATGACAATGTTGGTCAATCTATCGCGGCCCAAGGGTCCGCTCCTACGGGTAATAACAACGACACGGTAGATCATGAATGACAGACTGAAACAGACCCAGGACATGCTGGCCAGACACCATCGTGACGGCGCGGCCTTCGCGCAGATGATGAAGGACACCTTCGATGGCCGTTTTAACGAGGACTTCTGGGCGATGTGGCAACAGAATGTAGAGCCGGCACTGTCCGATACGCCGGTGATCCTCGATCTGGGTACCGGTCCGGGCATGCTGCTCAAGGCCTTGGCGGCGCGCTATCCGCAAGTGCGCGCCATCGGCGTGGAATGCGCCGACTACATGCTGGATGCCGCCGATGACCTGCCTGAGGGTTGCGAAACCATCGCCGCCGACCTGCATGACCCCCATTTGCCGTTGGATGATGGCAGCGTGGATGCGGCGGTAGCCTCGATGGTGTTGCACGAGATGCACCAGCCGGTGCGCGCCCTGCAGGAGGTCGCCCGCTGCCTGAAAGCGGGCGGGCGGCTGTACGTGTTGGACTGGGTGCGCGCACCGCTGGCGCAGTATCTCGAAGATGTCGAGCTGGATGTGTTCGCGCCGGATACCCCGATGGATGCACTGGAAGACCTGTTCATCCACTTCATCGAACACAATCGATTCTCCAGCGATGACCTGGTATTCCTGCTGGAAAACACCGGCTTCCGCGTGTTGGAGACCTCCGCGCTGAAGGATGGTCGCCAGGCGCGCATCATTGCCGAAAAGATCTGACGCCGCCCCCTCTGAACGAAAGGACTGACCGACCCCATGGATCATCTGCACGCCATTGCCCTCGCCCTGCTGCAGGGCTTTACCGAATTCCTGCCCATTTCCAGTTCGGCACACCTGATTCTGCTGCCGCGACTGCTCGGCTGGGAGGATCAGGGTCTGGCCTTCGATGTCGCCGTGCATCTCGGCACCCTGAGCGCGGTGGTGTTGTATTTCCGTCGTGAGCTGGTGCCCATGGTGCGCGACTGGAGCCGCTCACTGCTTACCCGCCAACAAACGAAAGACAGCCGGCTGGCCTGGGCGGTGCTGTGGGGTACCATTCCTGTGGGCATCGCCGGGCTGGCCTTCAAGGGCTATATCGAGGTTGAGCTGCGCTCGGAGCTGGTCATCGCTGCTGCCACCATCGGCTTCGGCCTGCTGTTGTGGTGGGCGGATGCGAAGGGCCGCGGTGAGCGTGACGAGTATCATCTCGGCTGGAAAGATATCCTGATTATCGGCATTGCCCAGGCCGTGGCGCTGATTCCCGGCACCTCGCGTTCCGGCATCACCATGACTGCCGGACTGATGCTGGGTCTGTCACGCGAGGGTGCGGCGCGTTTTTCTTTTCTGTTGTCAATCCCGGTGATTGTGCTGGCCGGCGGCCTCAAGGGGCTGGATCTGATCGAGGAGGCGGTGCCGGTGGACTGGGGGTCGATGATCATCGGCGTGGTGACCTCGGCCATCACCGCCTATGTCTGTATCCACTTCTTTCTCAAGCTGCTGGAGCGCATCGGCATGCTGCCCTTTGTGATCTATCGTTTGGTGTTGGGTGGGGTGTTGCTGGTACTGTTCCTGTAAGGGCGCGGGGATTCGCCACAGAGACACGGAGGACGCAGAGGCAACAAGATCATGCTTTTCTCTATATCCTTCATATCCTTCGTGACTCCGTAGCGTGTTTCAAACCAAGAATGTCAGCGCCGTTGCTGCAGCAAGCCGTAGCCCAGCAGGGCAAGGCTGGCGGTACCGAGCACACCCTGCCACCACCAGCTCAGTTCGAAGCCGTCCGCGCCCAGCCCGTAGGCGATGACGAAGCCGATCCAGGTGGGGCCGGCGCAGTGGTCGATGGAGGTCATGTAGGTGAAGACCAACACCAGCCCCGCCATCCCCCCCAGCCCGACAAGCATGCCTCTTTCGCCCCGGCCGTTGCGTGCCAGCGGCAGTAGCAGCCGGCCACCCAGCAGGGCGGCAAGGAGGTACACGCCCAGGGTCAGGGCATCGTATTCCAGGGTCCAGATGTCGAGCCCGGTCTGCATGTCCCGGTGGGCGAAGGCGATGAAGGATTTGGTAAGAATAAACTGCAGTGCGCCCAGCGGTTGTTCCTGCCAGATCAGCTGACACATGGGCAAATAGCTGCCCACCGGGGTCAGTATGTGGTTCACCCAGCCGCCGTTGAGCAGCATGATGGGCAGCAGGCTGAAGACGAAGAAGCCCAGCAGC
>JAJRWE010000206.1 GCA_024276955.1 Gammaproteobacteria bacterium | reverse complement strand
GTATTAACACAACCACAGGCAGCTATTCAGCAAATCCGTACAAAAAAGAACAAAATGATTTCCTATGCCAATAAACGCTCTTCACATTAGATATACGGAAGGTACACGACAAAAACGGCAAAAATGTGGAAAACGACCCTCCCCCCTCATTGACTTGCGCAGGTTGAAAAGGGTAGTTTTACGGTGATAACAGTAAACAGCATGCATGAGCAACGCTTGTTTATTCGTATGACGAAGGGAGGCAGTCGATATGAGGATTGTCCTGATTGGTGCACCAGGATCTGGCAAGGGCACCCAGGCCAAGAAACTGGTCAGTCGCTATGGCGTACCGCAGATTTCCACCGGCGACCTGTTGCGCGCCGCCGTCGCCGCGGAAACGCCACTCGGACTGCAGGCCAAGGCCGCCATGGATGCCGGACAATTGGTCTCGGATCAGATCGTACTCGACATGATCGAAGAACGCATGGCTGAGCCCGACACGAAAAAAGGCTTCATCCTCGACGGCTTCCCACGCAACATCCCCCAGGCCCAGGCGCTCGACACCATGCTGATCAAGCTGGGTCGTCCACTGGAAGCCGCCATCCTCATCGACGTGGACTTCGACCTGCTCATTCAACGCATCGCCGGCCGTCGCACCTGCAGCAGTGGTGGACAGATGTACAACATCTACACCTCCCCACCGAAAATGGATGGCCTGTGTGATGTCTGTGGCGGCAAGTTGCACCACAGAGCCGACGACAACGAAGACACCATCACCAATCGCCTGCGCGTTTACGAGGCGCAGACCGCGCCACTGATCAACTATTACAAGGCGCAAGGCAAGCAATATAACGTCGATGGTGCTGGCGACATCGATGAGATATTTCAACGCCTGTGCAACATTATCGATGCGCTACCCGCCCACGAAAGCCTGGAATCCGCTAAAAAAACCGCCCTATTTGAACAAACCATTCAAGAAATGGTGGAAAAGGTCGAAATCAGGCTCACACCCGAACCTCAAGCAACTCCAGTCGCCAACAAGGAGACCCGAACCATGACGGCAAAGAAGAAAGCAACGAGAAAAAAGGCGACTGCCAAGAAACCGGTCGCAAAGAAAAAGACCATCAAGAAGGCCGCCGCAAAAAAGAAGGCGGCAAAGAAAAAGGTCGTAAAAAAGAAGGTCGCGGTCAAAAAAGCCGCTGCCAAAAAGAAGAAAGTCGTCAAGAAGAAGGTCGCAGTAAAGAAAAAGGTCGTGAAAAAGAAGGCTGCCACGAAGAAAAAAGTCACCGCTAAAAAGAAGGTTGCCGCCAAGAAGGCATCGCCGAAGAAGAAACCCGTAAAGAAAAAGGCTGCCACCAAGAAGAAGACCCCGGCCAAAAAGAAGGGGTAAAGAAGAAGGCCGCCGCCAGAAAGAAACGCTGACATAGCGAACGACCCCCGGCTTGTTTCCTGCTGGGGCCAGCCTTACAATCGGGCGCACAAGGTCACTTGTGCGCCCGAGCTGTTTCCGGGCCGCCAGATTCCAACCCCCAGCTTCCAGAACCAGGAGCCACGTAGTGCCCAATCTCGATTCCGGCCACGGCCACTTTTCCGCGGTACGCATGCGCCGCATGCGCCGCGACGACTTCAGCCGCCGGCTGATGCGCGAGTCCACCCTCAGCGTCGACGACCTCATCTACCCCATGTTTATTCTCGAAGGCGAGGGCCAGCGCGAGCCCATCCCCTCCATGCCGGGCGTGGAACGGGTCAGCATTGACCTGCTGTTGAAAGAGGCCGAAGAGCTGGTGCAGCTGGGCGTGCCTGCGGTGGCGCTGTTTCCCGTCACCCCCGAATCGGTAAAGACCGAAGACGCCCGTGAGGCCTTCAACCCGGACGGCCTGGCGCAGCGCGCCGTGCGCGCCCTCAAGGCCGCGCACCCAACGCTGGGCGTGATTACCGACGTCGCCCTCGACCCCTTCACCACCCACGGCCAGGACGGTCTGCTCGACGAAACCGGCTACGTCATGAACGACGAAACCGTGGCGGTGCTGGTCAAGCAGGCCCTCTCCCACGCCGAGGCCGGCGCCGACGTGGTGGCCCCCTCGGACATGATGGACGGGCGCATCGGCGCCATCCGCGAGGCGCTGGAGACCGCCGGTCATATCCACACCCGCATCCTCGCTTATTCCGCCAAGTACGCCTCCAGCTTCTACGGCCCCTTCCGCGACGCGGTGGGCTCCGCCGCCAACCTGGGCACAGGCAACAAGTACACCTACCAGATGGATCCGGCCAACTCGGACGAGGCCCTGAAGGAAGTGGCACTGGACCTCAAAGAGGGCGCAGACATGGTGATGGTCAAGCCGGGCATGCCCTATCTGGATATCGTGCGCCGCGTCAAGGACCAGTTCGGCGTGCCCACCTACGCCTATCAGGTGAGCGGCGAATACGCCATGCTGATGGCGGCAAGCCAGAACGGCTGGCTGAACGAAAGGGCCGTCATCATGGAGTCCCTGCTCAGCTTCAAGCGCGCCGGGGCCGACGGCATCCTCACCTATTTCGCCAAGCGCGTCGCACAATGGCTGAAAGAAGACTGACTTCACGCCTTATCACCAAGGAGCAACCGTGCCCAAATCCACCATTTCCAGCCTGTTCGGCGCCTCGCCCGTCAAGCCATTACAGGAACACATGCAGGCCGTGCAGGCCTGCGCTCGGCAGCTGACCCCCTTTTTCGACGCCGTGCTGGCGAACGACTGGGAGGAGGCGCGCCGCCAGCAGGCCGAGATTTCCCGCCTGGAAAGCGAGGCCGACGTGCTCAAACGCGAACTGCGCCTGAATCTGCCCAATAGCCTGTTCATGGCCGTGCCGCGTCGCGACCTGCTGGAGGTGTTGACCATGCAGGACAAGATCGCCAACAAGTCCAAGGACATCGCCGGCCTGATCCTGGGCCGCGAAATGCGCTTCCCCGAGGCCATCGCACCCACCATCCAGGCCTATGTGCAGCGCTCCATCGATGCCTCTGCGCAGGCACAGACGGCCATCAATGAGCTGGATGAACTGGTCGAAACCGGCTTTCGCGGCAACGAGGTAAAGCTGGTGACCTCCATCATCAAGACCCTGGATGAGATCGAGAGCGATTCCGACCGCATGCAAGTGGAAATCCGCGCCCGACTGTTTGCCGTGGAAAAAGACCTGCCGCCGGTGGAGGTCATCTTCCTCTACCGCATCATCGACTGGATCGGTGATCTGGGTGATCTGGCGCAGCGTGTCGGTAGCCGTCTCGAATTAATGTTGGCCAAGTAGGCCAGCCCCCTCTTACCGTCATACGGGAGTCTTTGCCGTGGAATATGGCCTGATTTTCATCATCCTTGCCTGCCTGTTCGGTTTTTTCATGGCCTGGGGCGTGGGCGCCAATGACGTCGCCAATGCCATGGGCACCTCGGTGGGCTCCAAGGCCATCACCGTCAAGCAGGCGATCATCATCGCCACCATCTTCGAGTTTGCCGGCGCCTTCCTCGCCGGTGGCCAGGTGACCGCCACCATCCGTAAAGGCATCCTCGATGCCGACGTCGTCTCTGGTACGCCGGAGCTGCTGGTCTACGGCATGCTCGCCTCGCTGCTGGCGGCGGGCATCTGGTTGATGGTCGCCAGCCGCTTCGGCTGGCCCGTTTCCACCACCCACTCCATTATCGGTGCTATCGTCGGTTTCGCCGCCGTGGGCATCGGCATGGACGTGGTGCAGTGGAGCAAGGTGGGCTCCATCGCCATGAGCTGGGTGGTGTCCCCCCTGCTGGCGGGCTCCATCGCCTTCGCCCTGTTCATCAGCGTGCAGAAGCTCATTCTCGGCACCGAAGACCCGCTCGGCAATGCCAAACGCTATGTGCCGGTCTACATCTTCTTCGTCGGCTTCATCATCGCCCTGGTGAGCATATTCAAGGGGCTGAAACATGTCGGACTGGAACTGAGCACAGCCGAATCCTACAGCGTCGCGGTCTTGGTGGGCGCCATCACGGCCGCCATTGGCGTGGTGATGATCAAACGCCTGAAGTTCGACCCCGAGGCCGACCGCGACTTCCACTTCACCAATGTGGAAAAGATCTTCGCCGTATTGATGATGATCACTGCCTGCGCCATGGCCTTCGCCCACGGCTCCAACGACGTTGCCAACGCCATTGGCCCGCTGGCCGCCGTGGTGAGTATTGTCCAGAATGACGGCATGGTGACGCAGAAATCCGCCCTGCCACTGTGGATTCTCGCCCTCGGCGGACTCGGCATCGTCATTGGCCTGATGACCTACGGCAAAAAAGTCATGCTCACCATCGGCACCCAGATCACCGAACTCACCCCCAGCCGTGGCTTTGCCGCCACCCTCGCCGCCGCCACCACCGTGGTGCTCGCCTCCGGCACCGGCCTGCCCATCTCCACCACCCACACCCTGGTGGGGGCGGTGCTGGGCGTGGGTCTGGCGCGCGGTATCGCGGCAATCAATCTCAACGTGGTACGCACCATCTTCATTTCCTGGGTCGTGACCCTGCCGGCCGGTGCGATTCTTTCGATCATCTTTTTCTTCATCTTCAAGGGCATCTTCAGCTGATGGGCGACCCCTTCGACTTCGATGCCAAACCGGATAGCTACGCGGTAATGGGCAACCCCATCGCGCATTCAAAATCGCCACAGATCCACGCCGCCTTCGCCCGGCAGACCGGCCAGCGTATCGAATACAGCGCCATCCAGGTTGACCCGGGCGGCTTTGAACAGGCCGTCGGCAACTTCTTCGCCAACGGCGGCATGGGCCTCAACGTCACCGTACCCTTCAAACAGGAGGCCTGGAAGCTGGTGCACGAACACGGCCCGGAGGCCGAACGCGCCGGTGCGGTGAATACCATCCTGTGCGACAGCGCCGGACACTTTGTTGGCCGTAATACCGACGGCATCGGGTTGGTGCGCGACATCCTGCAAAATCATCGCGGGAAGATCGAAGGCCAGCGCATATTGCTGGTGGGCGCAGGCGGCGCGGCCCGTGGCGTGTTGCAGCCCTTGCTGGCCGAAAGGCCACAACGGCTGGTAATCGCCAACCGCAGCCCGGATCGCGCCGTCGTACTGGCCCATGATTTCGCTGACATCCACGCAGACAGCCCGTTGCACGGCGGCGGCTTCCCCGACCTCAGCGGCGAGACCTTCGACCTCATCATCAACGCCAGCGCCGCCAGCCTGCACGGCGAAGTACCGCCGCTGCCCGACGACATCCTCGTCGAGGGTGGCTGGTGCTACGACATGATGTACGGCAATGAACCCACCCCCTTCGTGCGCTGGGGCACGGCGCACGGTGCCGGCATTTCACTGGACGGCCTCGGCATGCTGGTGGAACAGGCCGCTGAGTCCTTCTACCTGTGGCGCGGTGTACGCCCCGACACCGCGCCGGTGATCGCCGAGATCCGCGCCAGCCTCAGTAAGGATTGAGCCATGATCCGTCTCGCCGACAGTGACCAGGACATCACCCGCTGCATCCCCGTGATGCAACAACTGCGTCCGCATATTCCGCAGGCAGACTTTCTTCCCCGCATCCGCCGGCAGATGCAGCAAGGCTACCGCCTGGCCATGTTCGAGCGCGACAATGAGGTGGTCGCCCTGGCCGGCTTCCGTCTGAGCGAAAACCTGGCCTGGGGACGATTCCTGTATGTAGACGACCTGATCACCGATGAAACCCAGCGCTCGAACGGCGCCGGCAAGGCATTATTCGACGGGTTGGTGGATATCGCCCGCAACGAAGACTGCCAGCAACTACACCTCGACTCCGGCGTGCAACGCTTCGATGCCCACCGCTTTTATCTGCGTGAAGGGATGCATATTACAGGTCATCATTTTGCCCAATCCCTCACAAAATAATCCGCCCCACTACAGCCATCCGTAGGAGCGGGCCATGCCCGCGATTTGTGATTAGCAAGTAGTCTGGGTTGAGCCTGCGAAACCCGGGAAGCAAGGAAGGCTCGCTCTCCAGCCCCCTCCCTCACATTCGCCACTTCCCGTCCAATACTCTGGATACTCACTCCGATCCACATCCCGAATCTCTCGGGTTTCACAAGCTCAACCAAGCCACTGGCTAATTTATGGCGAAAAATTATACGGGCAGCCCGGATTCCGCCAGGCTCCTTGCCGACCTTATGCTTCCGCATCTGTGCAAATGTAC
>JAJRWE010000205.1 GCA_024276955.1 Gammaproteobacteria bacterium | reverse complement strand
GCCGGCGTAGATGTCTTCGGAATTCTCACGGAAGATCACCATGTCGGTCAGTTCCGGCTGTTTCAGCGGACTGGGCGTGCCATCGTAATAGCGCACCGGGCGCAAACAGACGTACAGATCCAGCGCCTGACGCAGGGCCACGTTCAGCGAACGGATGCCGCCACCCACCGGAGTAGTCAGAGGGCCCTTGATGGAAACCACGAAATCTTTCACGGCTTGCAGGGTTTCCTCTGGCATCCATACATCACCGCCGTACAGATTATTGGCCTTCTCACCGGCATACACCTCCATCCAGGCAATAGATTTCTCGCCACCATAGGCCTTCTCCACCGCCGCATCCACCACCTGGCGCATGGCCGGTGTCACGTCCACACCGATGCCGTCACCCTCAATGAAGGGCACGATAGGATGGGCCGGGACATTCAGCGAGCAATCGTCATTGACGGTGATCTTCTCGCCATCGGCGGGGACGGTGATCTTTTCAAAAGCCATGAAAACTCCAGTAAACGGTGACAAAGGGGGAAATCCGGCGGGAATATTAGCATTTCTACGAATGGGCCGCGAACCAGATAACCCGCGTTGCCCAACCTGGCGCGATTAACTATGATTAATAATGATTGATATTGACTGGAGTGACATCATGGAAACCAAGGTTGTAACCGCACACATACCGCTGCCGCTAGCCGAGAAGGTCGAAGATTTGGCACAGCGCCTTGAACCTCGATGGCGACGATCCCCTGCCGCCCGGAAATCAAGTGGTCCAGCAAGGCTATCGCCGACTTGAGCCGCACGATCAGACGAAGAACGTTGGCCCCTAACGCTGGCCGGAGCCCAAACCCAAGTCCGCCAACTGCCCCGACTGGTTGACCTGAATCCGCCCGTCGGCACCCGGGCGACCCAGTGCACCCAGGGCCTGCCCAAGGGGGGACTGCGCACCTTCACGGGCGGCGAAGCTGCCGCTAAATTGATAACTGCCGTCGGGCTTAAGCGTCAGCAGGCCGTCTGCCTGCAGGGGGCCACCGGCGTCACTCAGTTCGCCGATGACGCTGTCGTCACGGGTTTCCAGGGTCAGCGCCAGGTCGCCAAACTGCAACGGCTGTAACAGGCTGATACCGGCGTCACTCCACACCATGCGCCCCTGTGCGGAGAGCAAGGCCTCGCCGTTCCAATCCACATCCTGCAGATTGAGATTGACGACGCCGGAGGGCCGCAGGGCCGCAATCGCCGGCAGTGGTAGCTGGGCCAGGGGCAGTTTGGCCTCTAGCGCATCGAAGGCGACCGCACCCTGTGGGTCGGCCGCCACGCTGCCGCGCAGGAAACCGTCATTGAGACGGATTTCGTAGTCGATTTCCAGTTTGCCGAACAGCAAGGTCCAGGGCTTGAGACGCCATTCCAGGCCTTGCAGCCGTTGGCCATCAATCAACGCCTGTTGTGCACTGCCCCGCCAGACACTCCCCGAAAGACCGCTGAGCACCACCTTCTGCTGCGCGCCGGGGCCGGCCTTCCACCAGGCATAGGCCTGACCGGCGGGGAACTGCACCAACAGAAAGATGACATAGGCCAGCAGGCCGATCAGCACATAGCGCCAGTTGAGCCGCAGCCTCATACCCCGCCCCCGATTTCAAACACCAGCCGTGCGTCCACACGGCCCTTTTCTTCCCGCGCCTCGAACACGCTGCTCACCACGTGCACGCCCTGCTGACGCTGCAGGCTATCCACCCAATGCACAAGCCGATCAAAACTGGCACCTTCCAGCCACACTCGGGCGCGCTCACTGCCATCGGGCTGCACGCGTTTGAGGGCATCGCCGAGCTGGTTGCTGCGCGCAGCACGGTCGATGGCCGCCAGCAGCGATTGCCCCTTGGCCAACTGCGCGGGCCGCCCGCTGCTGCCACGCAGCTGTTTGACTTCGGCCACCGCCTGCTGCATCCACTGCAGTTGGGCCTGTTGTTCTGAATTACTCTTGCGCAGGGTCTCAACGCCGTGCTCCAGCGGCTCCCACACCAACACGTAAAACAGCATCACACCGAGCAGAGCGCTACCGATGATCAGTATGCGCCGCTCACGCAGATCCAGGCTCTCGAACCAGGTCTTCATACGTCACCTCCGCTCTGCAGGGCGATGCGGCTTTCCACCTTGCCATCACGCGAGGAGGCGGAAACGATCTCTACCGTCAGCCCGGCCTCGTCGCTGAGGCGCTGCTTGAGCTTGTCGAGGGTCTGCAGGCTGCTGATCTCCAGGTCGATGTCCAGACGGCTTTCCTTGTAGCGCAGGCTGCGCAGCTTCAGGCCCGAGGTGGCCTTGAGGATGGGGCCGGCCTTGCCGATAAAGCCGAGCAGATCCGTTTGGCCGCCACCACTGCCGCGCAGCTTGGCCAGCCCGCGCTCCATCTGCACGCGCGGGTTGACCACCTTGCGCGCCTGCGGGAAGGCCTCGCGGTACAGGGCCGTGATCTGTGCGCGCATCTCGGTGTCCTGTTTCGACAGGCGGCCGTACTCCAGTCCCATCGCGCCCAGCTGAACCACCAGCCACAGGCCCAGCAGCAGTATCGCCGGGCGCCACGGGCGCAGTAGTTTTTCCAGCTGTCCACGGCGACTGTAGTCACCTTGCAGCAGATTGATGGCCACCTTTTCATCGAAACCGCGCGCCAGCAGCAGGGCGCCTTCGTCCTCCTGCGGTTGCAGCACTATTTCGATACCCGCCGCAGCGCATATCTCGCCCAACTGCCGGTGGTGGTCGCTGGCGGTGAAACCGTCATCGCCGCACACCTTGACGTCAAGACTGGCCGGCAGGCCGTCGCCCGCTTCGTCCAGCGCCGCCTGCAGAATCACGGACAGGTTGTCCAGGTCCAGCGCCAGCCCCTGCTGGCTGTCGCTGCGCAGCAGGCAGCGTGCGCCATCAATCAGCAGCGACCAGTGCCGGCCAGCATCGTTGGCGGCCTCGCGCGGCACCGCCAGTACCTCGGTGAGCATGACATCCGCCTGCAGGCCGGCGGTGCGCAGCTGCTCCAGCCAGGTGGCGATCTTTTCGCGCGCCACCACGGCATTGTGTATGCGACCGTCGTCATCGCGATGGCCCAAGGCGAAGTGCAGCTCCTCCACGTCGCTGGCCATCTGCTCCTCCAGCGCAAAGGGCACCGCACGCGCCAGGCGCTGACGGTTCAGGCCCGGCAACTCAACGCTGGCCAACAGCACGTCCACCCCCGGCACCAGCACCACCACCCGCGCCCCGGCGGCCTGTTTTACGGTCTCTGCGAGGGGCCCGCGAAACAGGCTGCCAGCAGGACGTTCATCGTCACGCAACACCCAGCACAATTCATCGGCCTCATTCAGGCCATCTGCTGGTAATTGCAGGAACAGTTGTTTACGCACTAATAGACTCCAATACTGCGCTGAAGGGTGGTGACCTGGTTGTTGCTGCGTTTGAGCAAACTGTATAACTGTACATTGGTACGACCAATGGTGGCGAGTGCATTGACGAGAAAATACTCGCTCTTGACGTCCACCAGTTTGGGATCCACGGTGATATCGAATTCGCTCTTCAGATATTGGCTGAAATCCGCCGCCGAATCGAAGGGGGTCTTTTTCCGATAGGCCACGATCTGCTGCGCCATTTGTGGCGTCAGCTTCGCGTCCAGACTCATCAACACCATCTCCGGCGCCGTGTTGACGTTGAGCTTGAGCGGCCCGGACGCTATCGGCAGGGTCGCAATCAATGGTGTCAGCTTCGCCACCGCGCGGGCGGAAAAGCCCGCCACGGCCAGCAGTTCACTGGGGCTGACCATCGGCCGGTTGGCGGCGCGATAGGGCACCGGCTCCATGCCCAGGTAATCACCATCCTCGGCACCGCCGGTACGATAGACATCCATGCCCCTGTCCTGCCAGTCCACCAGCGCATCGACCAGATAGGGACCCAGGTTTAGTTTGGCATCGGTGAGCGCCACCCGGTTGAGCAGGTTCTGCAGGATCTTTTCCTGCGCCGGATCAGGCTTGCCGTCACCCTTGAGTAGATTATTGAGATTGAAACGCCCCTGCAGATCTTCCACTGTGCCTTGCACCGAACCGCCTTCCACCGGCAGGGGCGGTACCGCGGCGGCCCAATTGTCCTTCAGGGGGTCCAGCGTATCGCGTTTGACATCGTCACCCGCCAGTATCTGGCGCGCCCAGGCTTCGACACCAAGGGCATACAGCCAGGCCTGATCCACCTCCATCAGGTTGCCGGTACGGCGGATATCCAGCTGCTGACGTGAGGCCATGGACACAGCGGCCACGGTCACCAGGGCGGTGATCAGCAAGGCGGTGATCAGCGCCACACCGGACTGCCTGCGCCTGCGCGCCATCATCCGCCGGCCACCTCGAAGACACGGCGGATGCGGCCCTCGCGCCCGGTCTCCAGGGTCACTTCCACCGCTAGCGGCAGGGCCACCCTGGACGCCTCGCCACGGCTGAGGGCCGGCCACACATCGTGCCATTTCTGCTTGTCGTCGAGGAAGCGCAGCTCCAGTTTCTCCACATCGTCCAGCATCGTGGTTTCCAGCGGCTTGCTGTCCTGGGCACGATCCAGCACGCTCCAGTACAGGCGTACCAGCTTTTCGTCACGCACCCCCCAGGCCACCCGCTGTAGATTGCTGCGCTGGCGACCGACGGGGTTTCGCCAGCCATTTCGGGTCAGTTCGAGGCGGCGTTCGCCGATGCTGATGCCCACCATGGCCGCCTGTTCGTCGCCGAATTCATCGCGGATCTTACGGTCAATGGCCTGTGTGATATCCCGATCCAGCCAGAAAAAGGTCTTCTGCAACTGCGTCAGTCGTTCGGCCTGCTCCGTAGTAATCTGCTGTGAGCGCATCACCGTATTCAGTCCGCCATAGGCCATGGCCGACAGCAAGGCGAAAATGGACAGCGCCACCAGCAGTTCCAGCAGGGTGAAGCCGCGCTGTAGGCTGCGCCCGTTCATCGCCGCCCCACGAAGCCGGTCAGGGTCACCAGCGGCGACTCGTCGCCTTCATCGGCGCGCACGGTGATGTCCACGCGCCGCACATTCTTGTCCGCCGTGGTGGAAACCTTCATTGACCAGTACCACTCATGGCGCGCCATCAGGCTGCTGCCACGGGTGGTACGCGTGTTCGGCCATAGGCGACTGACGTGTAATTCGGCCATCTGGTTCATGGCCACCCAGTGGGCATAGGTGCGCTGCTGAAGACCGGCGGCATTGCGTGTATTGCCGGACACGGCGCTGACCGCAGCTGAGAGGGCGAATGCGATCACCGCCAGGGCGACGATGACCTCCAGCAGGGTGAAGCCACGCTGACGCCTACCAGTTGTCATCGTCCGCCTCCCCCGTCCGCGCCAAGGTGAGCTTACCGGTAAATTCGCCCCGCAGGGTATAGGCCTCGCCCTCCAGGTTGCCGAGTTCGAGGACGAAGGGGGTCATCTCGCCACTGGAAAGCACGAAGATGCGCGGTGGATTTTCGCTGTCGTGCAGATCCACCTCCACGCCTTCCAGCGCCAGGGAAAGCTCCAGATCCGGCGGCAGTTCCCGTTCACGAAACAGACGATCTTCCTCCACGGGTACCCAATCGGCGCTATCGAGGGTGACGAACAGATAGCCTTCAGGGTTGAACTGCAGGGCCAACTCACGCCCCTGCAGCACCGATTCCTCACCCGCCAGCCGCAGCAGGCTGTGGATGCGCTCGGCCTCGTCCTGCAGGGTACGGCTGGCGTGCTGACCGACGGACAGAGAGGCAAAGCTGACGATGATGCCGATGATGAGAAGCACCACCAGCAGTTCCAGCAGGGTGAAGCCACGGCAGGCGGTAAACCGACTGCGGGGGTACGAGCCGGGCGGTGTGCGGGCAGACCGTCGCATGTTCACTCGAGGCACGACAGATTAACCGGCGTCGGTGCGTACGGGGACGTCGCCGCAGTTACTGCAAATCCCAGTTGCCGACATCGGCATTCACGCCCTCACCGCCCGGCTGGCCATCGGCGCCCAGGGAAAAGATATCCACGTCGCCTTTCAGGCCGGGTGACAGGTACTGGTAGCCGTTCCCCCAGGGATCCTTGGGCAAACGATCCATGTAGGCTTTCCAGTTACGCGGCTCGGGCGAACCCTCGGGCTTGCTGACCAGCGCCTCCAGCCCCTGATCGGTGGTGGGGTAGACAAAGTTGTCCAGCTTGTAGAGATTCAGCGAACTCTCGATGGCGCGGATGTCCTGCTTGGCCTTGGTGATGCGCGCGGCGTCTGGCCTGTCCATAACACGGGGTACAACGATCGCGGCGAGGATGCCGAGGATGACCACTACCACCATCACTTCGATGAGGGTAAAGCCGTGCTGACGGCGAGAATGTGGCTGCTTGGATGTGGAATTCTGATTCACGTATCGACTCCGGTTCTCGTGATTGTAAGGACACTTGCAGGATTTAGGTATCATTAGAAGTATCCTAAATCGCTCAATGATACCAAATGTTCTAAAGTTCAGGCTTCTGGCTCGATCACGTTTCATGGCTTGCCCCTATACCAGCGACAAATATGACACCACCCCACCGACTCTGGTTGCATCCATTCCGCATTCCGCTGCTGCTATCGGCGCTCATCGTCGTGCTGGCCCTGCTCGGCGACAGCGCGCAAGCGCTGCTGCGCTACGACCGTGCGGCCATTCTCAACGGCCAGTGGTGGCGGTTGCTCAGCGCCCATCTGGTACACCTCGGCGGATCCCACCTGCTGATGAATCTGGCCGGGCTGTGGCTGATCTGGCTGCTGGTTGGGCCCGCCCTGTCCCCACGCAGTTGGTTGATTCTACTGTTTGCCGATGCCTTGATAACGGGCCTGGCGCTGCTGATCTTTAACCCGCAGTTGGGCTGGTACGTGGGCCTGTCCGGCGTCCTGCATGGCCTGCTGGTGGCGGGGGCCATCGCGGATATCCGTGCCGGTCATCGTGGCACCTGGCTGCTGTTGGGCGCGGTGGTGTTCAAGCTGGGCTGGGAGCAGTTGGCGGGGCCGCTGCCAGGCTCCGAGGCCAGCGCCGGTGGCACGGTGATCGTGGATGCGCACCTCTACGGCGCTCTGGGCGGGCTGCTGGGCCTTCTGTTACCGGTGCGCAAAGTACAACCTCAATCAGAGACCAGCAATTCACAGTAGATCTGCAGGTCTTCCGCGCTATGGCAACAGGCGATGATGCGCGCAAAGCGTGGCACATACTCGTGCATCGCGGCCATAGCGACGGTTGCTGCCCTGCGCTTGGGGTAACCGTAGACCCCCGTACTGATGGCCGGAAAGGCGATACTGCGCAGCCCGTGCTGCAGGGCCAGCTCGAAACTGTTCCGGTAGCAGGCGGCAAGCCGTTCGGCCTCGTGACGGGCGCCATCGTGCCACACGGGACCGACGGTATGAATCACCCAGCTGGACGGTAAACGAAAGCCGGGGGTAATCCGCGCCTCACCCGTGGGACAACCGCCCAAGGGCCGGCAGGCCGCCAGCAGCTCCGGCCCCGCCACACGATGAATCGCCCCGTCCACACCGCCACCGCCCAGCAAGCTCTCATTGGCGGCATTGACAATGGCGTCAACGGCGAGGGTGGTAATATCGGCCCGGATGACCTCAATCATGACCGCGAACGATAGGCTTACTTGACGACCCGCAGGGCCGGCTGCGTCGGCTTGCCCTTTTCAGGCTTTTTGCTCTTGTCTGGTTCCGGCGGGCCGGACGGCGGGTTATCGTCGCTATCACTGAACACCATGCCACGACCATTTTCACGGGCATAGATGGCCAGCACGGCCGCCACGGGGAAAAAGAGATTCATCGGGCGGCCACCAAAACGGGCGTTAAAACTCACGTCCGCGGTACCCAGATCAAGCGACTGCACCGCCTCCGGCGCCACATTGAGAATGATCTTGCTATTATTGATGTGCTCGACGGGAACCTGCACATCCGGATAGTCGGCATTGACCAGCAGGTAGGGCGTCAGACCGTTGTCCACGATCCATTCATAAATGGCGCGCAGGAGATAAGGCCTGCTGGATGTCATTTCCGACATGGAAGTATACCCGTAGAAATCCCCGATCAGCCTTCGCGGATTTCCCGCTCGCTTTCGGTCAGGCTGGCCTGGAAGGATTCCATATCAAACAGGCGTTGGGCATACTCCAGCATCGGCTTGGCAGCGGGCGGCAGCTCGATGCCGTATTCCGGCAGACGCCACATGATCGGCGCCACTGCGCAGTCCAACAGTGACAGGTCGTCGCTCAGGAAATAAGGCTTTTGCTCAAAGATAGGGGCAACCACCGTCATGCTTTCACGCAGTTCTTTGACGGCCTTGGTCCTCTCCTTGCCACTGCCGACGACCTTGCCCAGCAGGCTGTCCCAGTCACGCTGGATACGGCGCAGGGTCATACGGCTCTGGGCACGGGAAACCGGATCGACCGGCATCAATGGCGGATGTGGAAAGCGCTCATCCAGATATTCCATAATCACCTGCGAGTCATACAGCACAAGGTCACGGTCGACCAGGGTGGGCACGGTGCCGTAGGGGTTCAGCTCCATAAGATCCTCAGGAGGACTGGCAGAGTCGACATCGACCGCGTCAAAGTTGATGCCCTTTTCCGCGAGCACAATGCGCACGCGATGACTGTGAACATCCGATGCCCCGGTAAAAAGTGACATTACCGACTTTCTATTGGCCACAACTGCCATTACTGTTTTCTCCCTGCACTATATTACACCCGCCCCGACGCATAACCAGAAGTATAACCTAGATCCTGCAAGTGCTCGCACTCACTCAGCACACGCTCTTGATCCGTATAGCGATATGAAACTTTTTGGCAATCACAATAAGGATTGCGCTCAAAGTTATCACTCGCTCTACGGATCAATATCTCGCCTAGAGCGCCTACTTTTGGTGCACTGCGCAAGCACGACCACTTGCAGGATCCAGGTATAAGGCTATGCATCCAGGCACTGGAAACGATCAAATGAACGGGGGATTATACCTGAAATCCGCCGAACCCCACGGAAACAGCTATAACGCATTGAATAACAAGGAGATGATGAGCGAGCGGTGTCGCCAAAAGAAGGGACTCACCGACCCGCGGGGTCGGTGAGTCAAGACGACAGAATCAGTGAATATCTTTCCAGAATTCTTTCTTCAGCATATAGGCCAGAATAGAGAATACAAACAGGAACGCCAGTACCCACTTGCCCAGCTCCAGACGCTGCAGCTTGCTGGGCTCGCTCAGATAGACCATGAAGTTCACCAGGTCACGCATGGCGGTGTCATAGGCCTCAGGACTCAGTGAGCCCGGTTCGACCAGCGTAAACCCCGTAATGGTCTCACGCTCATGGCCGTCCGCATCAACATGCTTTTCTACTTTGGCCTCCTGCAGGCCTTGCAGCTCCCACAGCGCATGCGGCATGGCCACATCCTTGAACACCGCGTTGTTCACGCCCCAGGGACGCGACTCATCACGATAAAAGGCGCGCAGATAAGTGTAGAGCCAATCCGCACCGCGCACTCGCGCCAGCACCGACAGATCCGGCGGTGCGGTACCAAACCATTCAGCGGCCTCCTTCGGCTCCATCACGACATCCATGGTATCGCCGATCTTGCCACCGGCCGTCAGCAGCTCAACCGTCAGTTCCTCTTCGCTCATGCCCAGATCCTGACCGATACGGCTGTAGCGCATCAGCGCCGCAGCATGACAGTTCAGGCAATAGTCCACAAACAGCTTGGCGCCGTTACGCAGCGATTCCCGATCCTTGAGGTCAATATCCACCTTGTCCAAGTGCACGTTGCTGCCGCCAGCCGCAAACCCTGCCTGCGGCAAACCCAATAACGCAATAACAAAAATTAGGTATCTCACTTGGATGTCACCCTCTCTGGAACCGGCTTGGTCTTATCCCACCGGGAATAAATCGGCATGAGCAGGAAAAAGGCAAAATACAGTGCCGAAAAGATACGCGAAAACAGCGTCGCAATAGGCGTCGCGGCCACCGTACCCAAATACGCCAGGCTGATGAAGCTCACCACGAAAATGGTCAGTGCTGTCTTGAAGACCATGCCACGCTGACGGATGGACTTGACAGGACTACGATCCAGCCAGGGCAACAGGAACAGCACCGCAATGGCCGCGCCCATGGCGAGCACACCGATGAACTTGTCCGGTACCGCACGCAAAATGGCGTAGAAGGGTGTGAAATACCAGACCGGGGCAATGTGCTCCGGGGTCTTCAGCGGATCCGCAGGCGTAAAATTGTCTTTTTCCAGGGCATAGCCACCCATCTCAGGGGCATAAAACACCACCGCCGCGAAAACAAAGAGGAATCCGGCCACGCCTACCATATCCTTTACGGTGTAGTAGGGATGGAAGGGAATGCCATCCACCGGCACCCCATTGGGTCCTTTGTTTTTCTTGATCTCGATGCCATCGGGATTGTTGGAACCCACCGAGTGCAGGGCAACGATATGCAGCACCACCAGACCGATAAGCACCAAGGGAGCAGCAATCACATGGAAAGCGAAGAAACGGTTAAGCGTGGCGTCGGCTACCACATAGTCGCCACGAATCCACAGGGCCAGATCCTCTCCGATGTAAGGAATGGCGCCAAACAGCGAAATGATGACCTGCGCTCCCCAGAAGGACATCTGTCCCCAGGGCAACAGGTAACCCATGAAGGCCTCTGCCATGAGCACCACGAACAGGCCCATTCCGATCACCCACAATAGCTCACGCGGCCCCCGGTAAGAACCGTATAACAGGGCACGGAACATGTGCAGATAAACGACAATGAAGAAAAACGAGGCGCCGGTGGAATGCAGATAGCGGATCAACCAGCCCCAGTTCACATCACGCATGATGTATTCCACAGAGGCGAAGGCCGTCTCTGCAGTGGGCTTGTAATTCATGGTCAGGAAGATGCCGGTAACCACCTGGATGACCAGCACCAGCATGGCAAGAGAGCCGAAGTAGTACCAGAAGTTCAGGTTCTTCGGTGCATAGTACTTGGTCAGATGGTCTTCCCACAAATGCATCAGGGGGAAGCGGGCATCCACCCAGTCGCGTAGGGACAGCATGCGGTCTGATAGACGATTGGACATTACGCGGCCTCCGGATCGATACCGATCACCAAACGGGTGCTCAGGGTGAAGTGATAGGGGGGTACAACAAGGTTGGTCGGCGCAGGCACACCCGCGTAAACGCGCCCGGCAAGATCATAGCTCGAGCCATGACAAGGGCAGAAGAACCCACCCTTCCACTCAGGGCCAAGGTCCTCCGGGGCCACCTCGGGGCGGAAGGTCGGCGCACAACCCAGATGTGTACAGATTCCGATCATCACCATGTACTCGGGGTTGATGGAACGGTGCTCATTTTTCGCATAGGCCGGCTGCTGGGTCAGCTCGTCCGAATTCGGGTCACGCAACAGCGGTTCCAGACTCCTAGAGTTTTCCAGCATTTCTTCGTCACGGCGCAGGATCCAGACAGGTTTGCCGCGCCACTCGACGGTCAGTAACTGGCCGGGCTCGAGCTTGCTGATATCAACCTCAACAGGCGCACCAGCGGCCTGGGCCCTGGCCGAAGGATGCATAGAAAGAATAAATGGAGTAGCAACATAAGCTGCACCGACTCCCCCCATGGCCGTTGTCGCAGCAATAAGCATACGACGTCGACCGTAGTCGATTTCATCCGAACTCATCTCTACCTCTTTAGTGATAGGGTATTTGCGCGCAACATGTTAACCCAAAAATAACCGACTGGCATCGGAGCATAGCAAATATGCCCAAGCTTCCACGCAGCAAACATTAATATTATTATAAATAAATAATGGCGCATAGATGCGCATTCTATATGCTACCCAGGCGAACCTGAGCAGGAGCTGAATATAAACACACAAAAAAGCCCCCAGTAAAAGGGGGCTTTTTTGTGTGTTTATCCGTTAAATAGCTTCAGGCTCGAACCAATCCATAGTGATTAAGCACCTTCTTTACAGAAAACCACCCCACCGCAAAGATCACCAGCGTTACCACAATATCAAAAATCGAACTCATAGGGATGTGGTAATAATCCGGAGAGACCGAACCGGAAATCCAGGTATAACGTTCCAGCCAGGTACCAACGAGAATGCAGATTGCCACAAAACTGATCACAGCCGGATTATGCCGGTTCGGCGTCCAGGTGGCAAAGATCAGGAAGGGAATAAAAGCCTTCAATACCAGGAACAGCCACCAGATCGGCGCCAAACTATAGAACATCATATTATCGAAACGATCCATCTCCTCCGGCAGGCGGCCATACCACATGATCAGGTACTGAGTGAAATAGAAGTATGCCCACAGGATGGTGAAAGCCAGGATCAGTTGGGCCATGTAATTGAATACAAAAGGCTTGTACTCACGGGTCACTTTCCCGGAACGCTTAAGCATAATCAGCATCAGAACGAAGAAGGCCAGAAACCCCTGGAACATGCTGACGAACTGATACACACCATAGCTGGCACTGTGCCAACCGGGCAGCAGGGTCATCTCAAAGTCCCAGGCCACCATGGTGCCATACAGCACATAGGCGAAGGGAATCAGCAACGCGATATTGCGAAAACGGCGGTGTACGACGGGGGCATCGCTCACCGCAGTCAGGTGCTGATACTTGATGAACAGACCAAACAGTACGGCTACGATGACAAAGCCCAGGATCTCGCGGACCACCAGGAATGAGTAATCCAGCCAGCCACTCAGGTGTACACCATCACCCTGCTCAGCGTGGGCCTGAGCCAGCCAGGGAAAAGTGTGTTCCCCACCGCCCAGCAACACCAGCAGCAGTACAAAGGCCAGTGGAAACAACGCCGCCAGTGAAACGGCATAGTAACGCACCTGGAATCGCCATTTTCCGTTAGTCAAGTGCAAAATGGAGGCGAATGTTACGCCTGCCAGTGCCAAATACAGAACAATAATAAAGTTGGTGGTCAATACAGACCAGCTTCCAAAATTTTCCATGAACCGCTACCCCTATCGTTATCCGGCTGTTGGTTCCGTGCGCTATTTTGATGCAACGGCGGCAGCCGTTGCATCCTTCACCAGCGCATGCTTCATGTAATTGACCACATGCCAGCGCTCTTCGACTGACAGGTCGTTGGAGCCGCCTTGCTCAGTAACCACACCATAGGCAGGCATCACATAACTACCAAAGGTGATCGTACCCCAGAGCCAGCCCTCGGAAAGGTCGTTCTGTACATAAGCATCCGTCAGGTCAATAGCGCCGACCTTGGCGCTGACAGGCGAATCCGCCTTACCCGTGCGACCATGACAAACTGAACAATAGATTATGTACAGATTGCGACCCTGTTTGATCGATGCCTCGGAAACGGTAACCGGATTGGTCATGCTGCGTGTTTCTTCGCGATTCGCGACCGTGGTCGGGATGCCCGATACAGGAACCGAACGACTCGGGAAAGGAGTCATAACACCTTCCTGTGGTTTGATGCTGGGCTGGTTCATCATGTCTGTCGACCAGGGCCAGGCCATGACAACACCCGGCACCATCAAGGCGGCGATAACTACGCTTATTTTTTTCATTGGATGACCTCTTCGCGAATCTCCAACACCTTGTGCTTTTTAAACAGATCCCTCAGAGGCTCGGCAACACGGTCATCAATTTCCAGCATCAGACCGACCTGATCCAGGCTGACCTTTTCACTGTAGAGGCGACTGCGTTTTTTGAACAATCCCGACAAAAACAGGAATGACAGGAAGGTCATCCATACGGCAAAGAAGATCAGCATTTCGTATACCAACACAAAGTTTGCCGGCAGCGGGATCACTGCCTTGCCACCCTGTGGCTGCACCAGGAAGGTCGCCTGGGCACTGGCAAGAAACAGGAAGCCGAATATCAGACCGAAGATGGCACCAAACAAGGTGAATTTCTGAATATGCACCGGGCGATCTCCCAACACTTCCTCCACCTCGGGATGTTCGATGGGAGACTTCATGGTGATGTCATCGACCGTTATACCCGGCACTTCATTTCGACGAATGTCGGCAATAGCATCATGGGCCTCAGCAAAATCACCGAACAAAGCAAGAATGCGTCGTTTACTCATTTCATGCACCCTCCACACCAGGGGTTTGTTTAGCAGGCTTGGCGTGATCAGTCATACGTAGCACGTCCCGCTCACCGGCACTCATGCTGCGATGGAAGACCATTTCCTTCACTTCGTACATAGAGACGCACGGGAACACCTTGACAAAGACCAGGAACAACAGGCCGAACCAGCCAAAGCTGCCGAACACCAGCGCCCATTCAATAATACTTCCCCACATTACATCCCACTGCCACGGCTCGTGCGACAGAGACAGGGTCGGCGCAACGATCATCCAGCGCTCGAAGAACATGCCGATATTGAGCAGGATCGAAACCACGAACATAGTGGGCATGTGGCGGCGCATTTTGCGGAACGCCAGCGTGAATGGCACCACCGAGCCAAAGAACAGCATGGACCAGAATATCCACGCATAGGGACCGGTCGCCTTGGCGATCAGCAACTCCTTGTTATACATATCATGCCCATACCAGACCGAGGCAAATTCAATCAGGTTCAGATAGGTCCACACCATGGCAATGGCGAAGGTCAGCTTGGCAAGCTTCTCCATAATCGGCAGTGTCATATATTCTTCAAAGCGGAAGAAGTAGCGAAGCATGATGAACAGGGTAATAATCGCCGCGCAACCCGAGTACAGGGCGCCCGCCACAAAGTAAGGAGGAAAGCTGGTGATGTGCCAGCCCGGCATGATGGACATGGCAAAGTCCGCCGAGACGATAGAGTGCACTGACACCGCCAGGGGTATCAGGAAGCAGGCCATCAACAAGTAGATCTTGCGGAAATTACGCCACTGGCGATCATTACCTTCCCAGCCCAGGGATAGCGCTGTGTATAACTTTTTTCGCCAACCCGTGGTGTTGTCGCGGCAGATGGCCAGATCGGGGATCATGCCGATGAACAGGAACAGCATGGAGGCCGACAGGTAGGTACTGATCGCAAAGGCATCCCACACCAGTGGCGAGCGAAAGTTGGGCCAAATACCGCGATCACTGACATAGGGCAGCACCCAGTACATGTTCCACACGCGACCCAAATGGATGATGGGAAACAGGCCTGCGGTCAACAGCGAGAATGTCGTCATCGCCTCGGCGAATCGGTAGATGGGCTTTCGCCAGTCGGCATGCAGCAAATGCAGAATCGCCGAAAGTAGTGTTCCCGAATGACTCATGCCAATCCAGAACACAAAGGTTGCAATGTACAGATCCCACATGTGTGGGTTGTTCAGATTGGAAACACCCATGCCAACGGTGTACTGGATGTACTCAGCCAGCACCGCAGTGGCCACCATCGCCAGGCACACCGCCACCGCCACCCAGTAGCTCTTGCGCGGATTTTCCATACTGCGCAGGACGTCGGTATTGATCTTCGCCCAGGCAATCTGTTCGTTGATGTCTTTCTCATTCACCATCATTGTCGTTTCACCATACATTGTGCGTCACATTCGCGATCCGATGAGTGCTTAGAAACGTGCATGTTCCTTAGACGTCTTCACGTACCCGCTCCAGATACATTACGGAGGGGTCCACATTGAGTTCTTCAAAAATTCGGTAGCCACGCATTTCCGGATTTTCCTTGTCCTGATGTGCCACGTTGCGCTTGACTTGGTGTTTCTTCCACAGTTTGCTGATGGCGCTGTTTTCATCCAGAGTATCGCCAAAGACAATGGCCGAGGTCGGACAGGACTGCGCACAGGCCGGCATGGCCTCGCCATCACGCACGGCACGATCTTCCATCTTCGCCTTTTCCTTGGCGCTGCGAATGCGCTGCACACAGAAGGTGCACTTCTCCATCACGCCCTTGTCACGCACGGAGATGTCCGGGTTGAGCTGCTGCTGCATGGGCTCGGGCCAGGCATCGTCGTAGTAAGAATAGAAGTTGAAATAACGCACGCGGTACGGGCAGTTGTTGGAGCAGTAACGCGAACCGATACAACGGTTGTAGACCTGCGCATTAAGGCCGTCCGGGGTATGATAGGTGGCCGCCACCGGGCACACCGGTTCACAGGTGGCCGAGCCGCACTGCTGACACATCATGGGCAGGAAGCTGGCGCCCTTCTCCGGGTAATCCTTTTCCTGATCATCCCAATAACGTTCGATGCGCATCCAGTTCATGGCATGGCCTTTCTCGAAACGCTCCTTACCAACGAAGGCCAGATTGTTCTCGGCATAACAGGCAGTAGAGCATGCATTGCAGCCGTTACAGAGATCCAGATTGATGGACATGGTCCAGCGATGCTCGTAAGGATGATTACCCTCGGAATCGTAGAAGCCACCGTCCTCGGCAGCCTTGCGGTAGTCGGACCAGTTATTGAGAATATTATCCAGTGACATGATTATGTCCCCTCCGTACGTTGTAGCTGCTCTGCCGGCACCGTTACCACCAACTTGCGGCCGGCCTGGGTGTCACTGCCACCGGCCTTGACCAGTCCAAATTGCTCGCTGCCGGCAACGCGCTTGATGCTGACCCTGGTCGCATACATGGCCAGTTCACCGGTCTTGGCATCCTGTGCGGGATCGATGATTTTCAACGGATTGATGCCAATCCCTTTCGCGTAGCGGCCATAGGCTTCATGGCCCTGGCCCAGCGGCACCGCCACGGCATCGCGGTGCATGCTCTTGAGCAGCACGGCGCGCGTCCTGATCTCACCATGGGCGGAACTAACACTGATGAGATCGCCTTGGGAAATACCGTTCTCCTTTGCGGTTTCCGGGTGAATCTCCGCCCAGCTATCCCACACCACCTTGCTGATCTGATCCGGCGCCTCTTGTAACCAGGGCAGATTGGCATGGCGGCCATCCCACAGCCCCATGCGTGGCGACGGGATCAGGGTCAGACCACTGGCAGCATCATCGCCACCCCTGGGATCGGCAAAGGCAATCACGGTGGATTTCAGCGTCACTAGATCCGCAGGCAGCATCACGACACCCGCCTGCAGAGCACCGTTCCAGAAGGCATCATCGCTGCTGGCACCAGCCTTGACAGAGGCTGGCAGTGAGGCGAAGGCATTGCGCAGATAACCGTAGTAATCCTCGAACTTGTCAAAGTCGGCGGCCTTGAGCTGTTTGAGCAGGCCCAGCACGATATCGCCGAAGCCGCGGGTGTCGGCATACAGCTTTTCCATCAGTGGCTGCTGCAACTGGATCGCAGCAGAGTCACCAAGGAAGGTCGGCACCTGGGTGCCCCAGTCTTCGAGATAAGACGCCGCCGGTAACACCAGATCCGCGGCCATGGCCGTTTCATCCGGGAACTGGGCAATGGCCACCTTGAAGTCGATATTGGCCAGGCCGTCGTCGAGGCCCAGCGAGGCGGGCGCGGTATAGACAGGATTGCTACCGTGAAAGATCACCACATCCAGTTGCTGCCCCTTGGCGGCCTCGGCAAAGGTGGCGAGATCCGCCGTGCCGCCGCGCTTCGCCGCCAGCTGGGGGAAGGGCAGCTTGGCGCCAGGCTCGATGGTCTTGCCGACATTGCCAAGGATGTGATTGAGCATCATCACCGCCGCGGTCGAGGCATAACCATGAGTGTGGCCCTCGACCGTCGCACCGGCCAGCACCAGACTCGGCGAACGTTCCTGCAGCAGGGCGGCGACACGCTGGATGCGATGCCCCGCCACACCGGTGATTCTGGCCACCGAGGTCACGTCATACGTGTTGATCATTTCGCGCACGTCGCTGGGAATTCCGGCATCGCTCATCTTCAGCTTATTGAGCAGCAAATTGGCGACACCCAGTGCCAGCACACCCTCGGTGCCCGGCTTGACGGGCATCCACAGATCCGCGCTGCCGCCGGTCAGCGACATCTTCGCTTCCACCTGCACCAGTAGGCCGCGGGTCTTGCCGGTGCGGAAGCGGGCATAGTCGCCGGAATACAGCAGTGGCGATTCGCTGGCACCCATGAAATCGGCGCCGAAGGACAGCACCATCTTCGCCTTGTCGATGCGCAAACGTGGCGTGGCATCACCAAACATGTCGGCATAGACCGACTGCGCAACGGTGTTGTTCACCACCTCGTGCACGAAATGTTTGTTTGACCCCATGGCATCGAGGTGACTGGAGAGCAACGACAGTTGATGACCGCTCATGCTGCCGGTGAACCAGGCAAAGCGGTCACCCTTCACACCGCCCAGTTTTTCAGCCAGTACTTGTTCGGCCTTTTCCCAAGACACGGGCGACAGACTACCGCCACTGCGCAACAACGGTGTCGTGATACGATCAGGATTGTAGTGACCCTGCACACCGGCCTGCCCCATCAGACACAGCTTGCCCTTATTGACCGGTGACTCGGGGTTCCCCTCCAGCTTTAGCACACGGCCTTCACGCACGCGACCGTGGATACCACAGCCCGCAGCACACTGGGTACATGTCGAGGCATACCAGACACCGACTCCGGGGATGACATATTCTTCCGGTGACAGATAGGAAACGACGTCTTCCACGCCCTCTTCCAGCGTCACCGTACTGGGCATGTCGCAGCCCACCAGTGCAGTGCCGACACCACCCCAGCCCATCATCTTCATGAAACTTCTACGGTTCAGTTTTCCAGACATAAGCTTACTCACTCTATTGACCCGCAATCGGCTACTTGTGGCATTTCCAGCAATCGCCCGGAGCACCTAGCTCTTGATTTTCGATATGGCAATTGACACACCAGCCCATATTCAACGGCTTCACTTTCTTCGCCACAGTCATGTTTTCCACCTCACCGTGACACAAGGCACAAATTTCTTTCGCATTTTCTACTGGAAATTCGCGGTCGAACAGCAGGGTCTTCAAATGCACTTCGTGGGTAAAGTGCACAAAATCAGGTAGATCGGTGACCTTCTTCCACGGCGGTGATTCTTTGTTCTCCCAATATTCGGTCAACTTCTTGATACGTGGCTTGTCCGTCGCCACCATTTTGTGACAACCCATGCATTTGCTGGTCGGCGGGATACCCGCCACCTTGCTGCGCCGTGCGTAGGTGTGGCAGTACATGCAGTTGATGTCGTTATCCTTGACGTGAATGTTGTGCGGAAACTCGATGGGCTGTTCCACATCTTCGCCATCATGGCTCCCACCGGGCGCAACCACGTCGTACTTTGCGGCCATTGCCGCAGGCGCAATCACCACAAGGCAGACAGCAAGGCCCAGTACCCAGGCAAGACCTTTGCGCCCACGGCGGTTATGAGCAGGAATTTGCTTATTCACAGCCATATCAATCCTCTGTGCATATTGATTATTTCCGCTCCACAGGCAAAAACCCCGCAAACAGAAACGCCACTACCTTGCTGGAAAACACCAACAAAGCGCCCATTAATTACAACTCGGAAATGTTTAAGATTCGCAGGCAATGCCGCGATATTTGGGAAGGCCGCTAATACGGCATACCCCCCTCTCACTCGTTATTATTTTTTATTTGCCAGGCCCAGCAGACAGACGTGATTATTATTGTCGTTGTCTGGCCGCATTTTCCTGTTGGTAACCACCAACGCCGGAACGCTAACTATATTAGTATTTAATTTTATTAGCTTGGTATTTCTAGACATCAGTAGTATCTATGGTTACCGATGCTAGAACAATCCGAACGCGAGTGTCAATGTATATTTGATAAAAAAGATCAACTAATGGGCCGACGGCAAATCCGCACCAGACAAATACACCCAATTCGTGCAAACCCCTTATTTCATAGCGATTTTGGGTACAAGCGGGACGGATTACAGAAAAATCCTCTGCACATGGTGCGTATCTTTTTCCCATCAATTAGTGAAAATCAGCGCTTTCACACACTTGTTCGACAAAGGGGCACATCAGCAAAGGTGAAGGCAGCAACCCTTTGATTTTGTAACGAAAGAAAACCAGCATTATTGATTTTTGAGTAACGAAATGGCGCAGATATCACCTCTAACAGCCAACCAGAAAATCGCTGACCGAAAAAACCTCCGTCCGTTATTTCTCAATATTCACAGCCAATACATCACAATGAGCACTGTGCAAAACCGCATTGGCAGTGGAGCCCAACAACCTGAAAATGCCGTGCCGGCTGTGGCGCCCGATAACGATCAGGCTCACATCATTATCATCGGCATAACGAATGATCTCCGACTTTGTCACCCCCACTTCAACACGCCAATCAACGTCGATGCCCTCCATCTCTTTCACTTTATCCACCAGATATTCCTTTGCCCGCGCCTCCAGTGTCTCTTCAATTTCCATTGGCTGAGGAAGCATCAGCTCACTGCCAAGATCGATCGGCACATACTCCACTACATGCAATAACAGTAGCTTGGCAGAATATCTTTCTGCCAGCTCAGTAGCCCGCTGACAGACTACCTCGCCATCTCGACCAAGATCGAGCGTTGCCAGAATCTTTTTGTATGTAGCCATCCCACACCTCCATCGGTCATTTTTCAGGGCCCAGCACGCAGGCTAGCATGACTGCGGCCACCGATCAGTTTTAGCATAGCCCGGCAAGGCCGTATTTACACCCCGCAAAACAAGCATATCTCATTGATATTTATTGAATTCCCGTCCAATATCGGCACAAGACATTAGCCCCCTCCTCATCAAACATTCATGCTTGACAGAAAAGACAGGCTGGCCTATGGTTCGCCCATCACCCGCAATTCCTGAACAGGAGCTGAACAGGGGTGGTAATAGGAAAGCCGATGCGCTTTATCGGCCAACAACTTGTCAGTGACACGCACCCTCAACACTTTTTTATCGTGCGTACTCGGCTGGCCGGTTCATGTTAATCAACAAACAGATGCTGGAGGTTTATCATGGGTGGAGGAAGAGGCGGTAGAGGCGGCGGTATGGGTGGCGGCGGACGCGGCGGCATGGGCGGCGGTGGACGGGGTGGTGGGCGCGGCGGCAGAGGCAGATAAGGCCGACACACACACACCCGGCAGCGGGTCATGAAACCGTAGCAGCAAGGCTGCCAGGGTAGACTTACCCGAGCCACTGGGCCCCACCAGCGCAACGGTTTCACCGGGATTAATATACACACAAGCATCCACCAGCACGGGCGTGCCATCAGCATAGGCGAATGAGACTCCATCCAGCTCGATACTCCCCTCGGACACACTCAATTCCATCGCGCCGGAGGCATCCCGCACATTGGGCGTAGCATCAAAAACCTCATTGATCCGTTCCGCCGCCGGCTGATTGCCCGCGAGTTGAAAGCCGAGATCCGCCAGCCCCCGTACCGGCACAGTAAGATAGCCCAGATACAGCAAAAAACTCACCAGCTGACCGATCATCATGCTGCCACTACTCACTTCCCGCACACCGAACAGCACAACCAGCAGGCCGACCAGATAGATCAGCAGGATAAAACTCACCTCAAAGCCGACCTCCAGCCCCCGCTCCCGCAGCCCCCAGCGAAATGCCCTGTCAAACATCTTGCGATGCAAACCGGCCATTGGTGATTCCGCATTATTGGCGCTGGTGCCGCGCAGATTGGCGAGCCCCTGCTCCTCACAGGCCAGCAGTTCACCATTGCTGTGCAGAAAACCTTCCGCCGCCTCGCGCTTTCGGCGGGAAAAGATTCGCTGATGGAGGACAAACAACGGCAATGTCGCCATGGCCACCAGCGCCAGCCCGGCATCGATCCAGAACAGCATAAAGACATACAGGCCCAGGGTCAGCAGGTGGGAGACCAGCATCAACCGTGCCTGCACCCAGATTTCGCTGACCCGATCCACATCATTGCTGAGGCGGGCCAGAAGATCGCCCCGCGCCATCTTTCCGGCCACCGGGAACGAGAGGGAAAACAGCTGCGTCATCAGTGCATTGCGCACTCGACCGATAAAGCGCAGCTCGAGCCAGTTGCCCAGCAGCCCGCCGGTGAATTGGGCTGCCTGATTGATCAACAGCACGACGGCAAACACCGCCAGCACCCCCAGCAAGGCATCGTAGTCACCCAGCTGAACCAGGCTGAGTGGCAAGCCCATAAGCCAGATCATTGCCGTATTGGTCACCACCGCCACGACGATCGCCAGCACATTCAACCAAAAGTAGCGCCTATCCGGACGGGCAAATCCGGCAAAGCGCTGATAACTCAGGCGCAGCGATTGCCACAGCCCTGTATAGCGTCCGCTCCCCACCATCGCAGACATCCCTCCAGGAAAAGCTATGTGTTTTTTCCTGCGAGCCTAACACACCCATCACCACGTACCGACAGGCATAAAAAAACCCCGCCGGTCTCCCGGCGGGGTCTGTTACGTCCGGCTGACGACAGCCGGTAGCAAGCAGCTTACATCATGCCGCCCATGCCACCCATACCGCCACCCATGCCACCCATGTCAGGCATGCCACCACCAGCAGCGGCCTCGGCCGGCACGTCGGCAACCATTGCCTCGGTGGTGATCATCAGGCCCGCCACGGAAGCGGCGTTCTGCAATGCCGTACGGGTCACCTTGGTGGGATCAAGAATACCCATCTTCACCATGTCGCCGTATTCGCCAGTCGCGGCATTGAAGCCGTGATTACCCTTGCCCTTGGCCACTTCGTTCAGCACCACGGAGGGTTCGCCACCGGCGTTGGCAACGATCTGACGCAGGGGTTCTTCCATAGCACGCTTGGCGATGTCGATACCGACGTCCTGGTCGTGGTTATTGCCTTTGACCTCTCCCAGAGCTTGCAGAGCACGTACCAGGGCGACACCACCGCCAGGCACCACACCTTCCTGCACCGCAGCGCGGGTGGCATGCAAGGCGTCTTCGACGCGGGCCTTCTTCTCTTTCATTTCGACTTCAGTGGCAGCACCCACCTTGATCACGGCTACACCGCCGGCCAGCTTGGCGACGCGTTCCTGCAGCTTCTCGCGGTCGTAATCGGAGGAAACTTCCTCGATCTGGGTACGGATCTGGGTAACACGGGCCTCAATATCCTTGGTATTACCGGCGCCGTCGATGAGCGTGGTGTTGTCCTTGGTGATGGAAACACGCTTGGCGGTGCCCAGGTCGTCGATGGTGGCCTTCTCCAGAGACAAGCCGACCTCTTCGGCGATCACGGTGCCACCAGTGAGGATAGCCAGGTCTTCCAGCATGGCCTTGCGGCGATCACCGAAGCCCGGTGCCTTGACCGCGGCAACCTTGACGATGCCCCGCATGTTGTTGACCACCAGGGTCGCCAGGGCTTCGCCCTCGACGTCTTCGGCGATGATCAGCAGCGGTTTGCCGGCCTTGGCCACGCCTTCGAGGATCGGCAGCAGGTCACGGATGTTGGAGATTTTCTTGTCGAACACCAGGATCAACGGGCTTTCCAGCTCCACGCTCATGCTTTCCTGGTTGTTGATGAAGTAGGGAGACAGATAACCGCGGTCAAACTGCATGCCCTCGACCACGTCCAGCTCGTTCTCCAGGCCGGAACCCTCTTCGACGGTGATGACGCCTTCCATGCCGACCTTACCCATGGCCTCGGCAATGATGCCGCCGATGTTCTCATCGGAGTTGGCGGAGATGGTGCCCACCTGGGCGATGGCCTGGTTGTCGTTACAAGGCTTGGACAGCTTTTTCAGCGCCTCGACGGAGGCAATCACGGCCTTGTCGATACCGCGCTTCAGATCCATCGGATTCATGCCGGCGGCCACGGCCTTCATGCCCTCGGCAAGGATGGACTGGGCCAGCACGGTGGCGGTCGTGGTGCCGTCACCGGCGGAATCGGAGGTCTGCGAAGAGACTTCCTTCACCATCTGTGCGCCCATGTTCTCGAACTTGTCTTCCAGCTCGATCTCCTTGGCCACGGAGACGCCGTCCTTGGTGATGGTGGGAGCGCCGAAGGACTTGTCCAGCACCACGTTGCGGCCCTTGGGGCCCAGGGTCACCTTGACGGCATTGGCCAGAACATTGACGCCGGCAATCATGCGATGGCGGGCGTCGTCACTGAATTTCACTTCTTTTGCAGACATGTCAATAATCCTCTTGCTCTAAATTGTGTAATACAGATCAGTTGCGGGGCGCGTGGTCAGTCTTCAATGACAGCCTGGATATCTTCTTCACGCATCATCAGCAGCTCTTCGCCGTCAACCTTGACGGGGGTACCGCCGTACTGACCGAACAGAATCTTGTCACCGACCTTCACGTCCATGGGACGAACACTGCCGTTTTCCAGGATCTTGCCATGGCCGGCGGCCAGCACTTCACCCTGGTTGGGCTTCTCTGCAGCGGAGCCTGGCAGGACGATGCCGCCAGCGGTGGTGGTCTCTTCCTCCATGCGGCGAACCAGCACGCGATCATGCAAAGGACGAATGTTCATTTACTATCTCCTCAAATTTACAGGTGTTACTACAAAAGGGTTACCCACAGGTCACACAACGACCCGTAAAGGGGGATGCAATTAGCACTCGCATCGAGTGAGCGCTAATAATAGTGATGAAAATTTGAAAATCAAGGGGGGGGGGAGGGGGCAACATCCGAGATGTGTGCCTTAAACCTAGATTAATCTAGGTTAAATAATTCCCGGTGTGGCAGGTTGATGCGGAAAACAAACCCAACACAATCATGCATGGCATGGAGCGTGAACGTCTCACTTTCCGGTTTCTGTCTTGCCTAATACATGCTGTAACGTATCGGTAGCATTGAGAATCCGTATCTCTTGCCAAGGATGCAACACCAGCAAATCACTGTCACCAGTAGCGATAACATGCGCTTTTGCCGCCAGCGCGGTAGCAACCACCGCATCATCGTCGATATAACGAACAGTGCGTTCAATCGGTTGCAGTTTCACCAATTTAGCCAGCATCCCGTAATGCTGCATCAGAAAATCGGGGGTGATCCCCTGGGATGACAGCAGTACGGCGAACTTTTCCCTGCTTAACACATCGGCCAGCTCATCCAGTAATAGGCTACTGGTAAAAAATGTCACCCGACCATCCCGGCCAAGATCGAGCAACTGACGTGGTACGCCGCCCCAGATCAAGCACGATACGATGATATTGGTATCAAGTACCAGGCGCAAATTGCTTTCTCTGAGTGCGTACAGCGTTCACCTCTTCCTGAATCTCTTCCATTGTCATCGGCGGAAAGCTGGCCGCTGCCAATTTGTCAGCCGCATTGAACAAACCGTTAACGGCCCGGCGTCGCAGGGTCTCGCGCAATATGGCCTCAAGGGCATTTGGGGTAAGTAATCCGGCTTGTTTAGCTTCCTCAGCCAAATTATCCGGTAAGTCAATTGTTAATGTTGTCATAATCCTGGAATCCCCAGTCGACCGCTTATAGGTGAGAATAACATCATGAAATTATTGAGATTCTTAACTTCACCGCCGTTCACCTGTTGGGTGAAACCGCTACGATCTGCATAGCGGCTCGGAGTGTCCACCTGACTATGCAAAAAAACTCATTAAGGGTCAATGGCAACAAACTCTCCTGTATCGTGCACCACGCCATCGCCCTTACTGTCCCAATAAGCCGCATAGGCCTGCGGGTCATCGGCATCGATGAACTCACCGGTATCCCGGGGCAAAGCATCGCCGCCGGCGTACACCAACGGATTGTCCACATCAATGAATTCACCGGTATCCTGCACCGTATCGCCGTCGGAACGGGCGTTCAAGTGGGCAATATAGACCTGCGGATCATCGGCATCGATAAACTCGCCGGTATCCTGCACCATCCCGTCATCCGGTGAATCCTCCATCGCTTCCCCAGCCTCCATCAGAAGCGCGGACATATCCGGCGGCACGTCATGAACCGCCTGCGGCAACGTCGCCCGAGCATCTGTCGGATTTCCCATCTCAACAGGTGGTGGAAAAACGGCCAACTGCTCTCCCCCGGTCTCATCGACAGACGGATTCAGCACGGCAGACGGCACATCACCCTGTCCTTGCCCGCCGGCAGCATCCTGGCCCTTGGCGATGAAATACCACGACCCGGCCCCCGCTACCCAGCCAACAAACAACGCAGCAATGACAGGCAATCCTTTCTTCATGGTCAGTTCTCCCTGTCACCGGAAAGCAGCCGAATCACCGCCGCTTCATTGACCGCCGGATTTCTGCCCGCGCTCACCTCGTCCCCATCCATCACATTATCGGCATCGCTGTCCGTCTTTTTGGGATCACTTCCCCACTGGGCCTCCTGAAGATTGCTCAGGCCATCACCATCGGCATCCTGCGCCGCATCGGCCGGGCTATTGGGATTAAACCCATAGCGAACCTCAAAGCTATCGGACAAGCCGTCGCCATCCGTATCCGCCCTGTCCGGGCGCGTGCCGCGACGGTATTCGTCGATATTACTCAGGCCGTCACCATCGGCATCCGCGTCGGCATCATCCGCGTTCAAATCCAGGCCATAGGCATTTTCAAAGCTATCCGGCAGGCCATCGCCGTCCGTGTCGCCCATGCCATCGCCCATCAACACCACCGCGAACACCGCCGCCTCATTCACGCTCGGGCTCCGGCCCTGCTGGTATTCCGCTAGGTTGGTCACGCCGTCGCCGTCCCTGTCCTGATCCTTGTCGGCGGAATTGAGGTGATTCAGGCCGTGTAATATCTCAAACCCGTCGGGCATGCCATCACCATCACTGTCCGCCGAAGAAGAGCGTGGATCGGTGCCGTTCTGGTACTCCCGCAGATTGCTCAGACCATCGCCATCGGCATCCCCGCTGGCGTCGGTGGCCGAGGTCGGATTAAACCCCTGCTGCAACTCCCACACGCTGGGCATGCCGTCACGATCCGTATCCACACCGATCTCGTTCACCGCCAGCACCCGGATCTGCCCCGGCACGATCACGCTGTTGACCGCCGCATCGGTAATGACAATGCTGACGGAAAAGGTACCGGCCACAGAGGGTGTGCCACTCAAACGACCCGTTGCCGCATGGAGCACGATACCCGGTGGCAAATGCCCGCCCGCCAACCCCCAGGCATACGGCGCCTGGCCACCACTGGCGATGGGCGTAAAACCAAAACTACGGTTGACCAGCACCTCCCGTACAAACGACAGGCCCCGCAGGCTGTCGGGATCATCCTGGCCCAGCCTCCAGCCATCGGCGACGGCGGCATCGGTGCCCAGCAAAGGCTCGACCACATCGGGAATACCGTCGCCGTCACCATCCGCCAGCGCCACCGCCGGCAGGGCGCGCAAGGCCAGGGCCGTTTGCAGGGCATCACGATGCCAGCCGCCATCGGCATTTTGCCGGGCCGCCAGAAAACCACGCGCCGCCGCCATCCGACTGGCGGCATTCACCGCCTCGGAAATGTTGGCCGCCACCGCGGCCTCCAGGGCGATCAAGGCCAGCGCTGTCTGCTGGATTTCACCTGTCACAATGCCATCCACATCGAGAAAAGCCTCATTGGCCTGTTGCCGGCTCAACAGCCATCTGACGCCACGACGGACATGGGACGTGCTGCCGGTATACTGGCTGAGTGTCACCAGCACATGGCTGGTAGGAAAAACCTGCCCCGAAGAAGACAGGCTCTTGGCGGCAAACGTCCAGCCACCGTCGCCCGCCGTTTGCAAATTACGGAGTATGCCAAGCGAGGCGTTCGTGTCCGGGTAGGCGATGCCGGCGACACGCACCGCTTCCATCGCCCGACGAGCACGGCCGCGCGGTCAGCACCGACTATGACATCGGCGGCCGGCCCGTCCGCGTCACCGATCCCAATGGCAACAGCACGGTTTATGATTATTACGGCACCGTGGAAAACGGCCGCCTCAAGCGCGTCACCCAGGCCGATGGCCGCGAGCAGGACTACTTCTACGACAACAACGGCAACGTGATCCGCACCCGCGACAACAATGCCTGGCGCGAAACCCGCACCGATTACGATGCCCTCAACCGCCCCATCCGTAGCGTCGGCCCCGTGCACGACAGCCACAATCTGCCCAATATCCGCCAGGTCACCGTCACCACCTACGACAACCTCGGCTTCGTCAAGGAAGTCCGCGCCGGTTACACCACCGATGTCACGGGCAACCCCGGCAGCGACGTGCTCAGCACCCAGGCCACCTATGCCTATGACGATTTCGGCCGCCGCCTCACCGAGACCGACGCCAATGGCAAGGTGACCCGTTACACCTATGACCAGTACGGCAATACCATGCGCAAGATCTCACCCAATGGCCATGTGATCGAATGGACCTACGACCACAGCCGCAACGGCCTG
>JAJRWE010000204.1 GCA_024276955.1 Gammaproteobacteria bacterium | reverse complement strand
GACTCAAAGGCCTCCAGTGCCTTGCTCATGGCATCGGCCTTACTTCGGATATCTTCCAGTGCCAATGTGTCATTGAGCATGCCACCGGTCATCGAGCGTGCGATAGAGTAATAGTTCTCAAACAGCTGATTCAGTTCCAAAGCATCGTCCGCCAGGCCAGGATCCAGTTCCGCCATTTCCTGTAATACCTTACTCATCTCACTGGCAAGCCCATCTGTGGTTTCCAGCAGTTCCTCTTCGCCGGTACTGACAGCGCTGGTTAACGTCCCTTTTATCTTGTCGAGCCTGACGAGGTTTGCATCCGTTCGCTCAAGCAACGGAAAATAGACACCCTTGACGGCATTTAACCGTTTTGAATTTTCCTTCGTCACGCTGTAATTCAGCACCAGAAAAACAGCAAAACCAATACAACTAACCGCTGCGATTAAGAACAACTTATAGCGAATCGAGAGATCCGTAATCCATCGCATGTTCAACTCCTTTAATACCCGAAGTAATTTTTCCTTCAGGTCTTAATACCGCTTGGACTGATACCGGCATACCCACTGTTGAACACACCAGCATCACCTCGGCTGCTTGACTATGGCATCATAAAAGCCCATAGAAGGCCATACTGCATCTCTGAGTTACCCGTTTTTGGATCCGAGTATTACCACCACTTCTGCCCAGACCGACACCGTACACAGCATCAATGTCAAGCCCATCAACCATCCGAGGGCTCATCTCGTCATCTTCATTTGCTTCTCCGTATTAGCAACCGCTCAAACGCCTGTCCACAGAAAGGCATTCCCCCTTACTTCCAATGAGGCATAAGCACTAACGGCACAATCCAGACGGTTCTTGAGTTAATCCCTGATAAAATTCTTATGGGAGCACAGGAAAAGGGACGGCTGGGGCTACCACTGACTTCATATCGGATAAGCCCTCGAATTGCTCAAGGGCCTTTGTGACTCACGGCCAATAGCGGGGATTATTGGCAAGATCGAGCAAGATCGGCACCAACTGTAGGCGGCTTTTCTTAAAGAGTCTCCTTTTGGTAGGCGATGCAGGAATTGGCGAGTCCGGGTTCATGACATGACAGCCAATCACGAATTCGTCAAAGCCTTCATTTTCTTTGCGTCGGAGTGGCGATCAGTCCAGCTGCAACTCGATAGTGCCACTAATAGAAACCCTGACCGTTTGTGCGCCGGCCTCAAAGCTGGGTGAGATGCGCGCATCGGCCATCGCCGACATCTCTGCGCGCATCATCGGCTGCATCGGTGCGCCGCCCGTATCAATGCCCATCTGCACCACCCGGTAACGGCTACGCCCCATCTGCTTCGCCACCAGCTCCGCACGCCGCTGAAACAGGGCGATCGCCTCGGCGATCAGGCTCTCTTCCACGCTATTGCGCCGCAGGGCGGAAATGCGATAGCCCACCCGTCCCACGGCCAGACGCTCTTGTAATTTTCCGATCAGCTGGCTCAGTCTGGCAATGTCCTTGCTTTCTAAACGCAGACTCTGCCGCACCCGCCAGGCCGACAGACGCTGCTGCTGATAGACGGGATTGGTCTGGTAACCCAGCGTCTGCACCGTAACCCCGCTGACCTTTTTAGCCTCGCCGATGGCCCACTGGATGGTTGCGTTCACCGCCTCCGACAGCAACGCAGGATTGCTACCCTCGCGGTACACGGACAGCGTCGCCTCGAGAATATCATTTTCGACCTCGGCGGAAGCCGTGGCCTGTAGGCTGATACGGTCGTAGTGGGTGAGTTCATCATCGGCAGCGACCACCAGCGGCAACAGTACCGCAGCAACGATCAATGGCAACCAGTACGACAGGTGGATTTTCGACATACCCTTCTCCCTCGGTTCATGATTAATCCGGCCATGTTCAACCGTAGACCGGCACATTTGATTGCGGCATCATGAAGCGCTTGGCCGCAAAAAGGAAATAACCCCGAGTGGATAACTCAAACAATAACCCGCCGCTGCTACTCAAGGCCGCCGACATCGCCGCCATGCCCGGTGACAAGCGCGTTCATTTTCTCAACCCCAATGCCGTACGCATCAACAAGTCCCTCGGCGACGCCGTGGGCCTGACGCAGATCGGTGTGCACATCATCACCGTGCAACCCGGCCGCGACAGCACGGAAACCCACAAGCACTATTACGAGGAAGAGTGCGTCTACATTCTTTCCGGCCGCGGCACCGCCATCATCGACGGCGAGCGACACGCCATGGAGGCCGGCGACTTCCTCGGCCTGCCGGCAGGCCGCGCGGCACACAACATCATCAACGACGGCGATGAGGAACTGATGTGTCTGGTGATGGGCCAGCGCCTGCAACAGGACGTAGCCGACTACCCGGACAAGGGCAAGCGCATCTACCGCAACAGCGGCCAGTGGGACCTGGTGGATCTGACCGACATCAGCAAGCCGCAGCGCATTGTTCTGCCGCCGGAGGATTGAAGCCGGGAAAAGGATTGCAGTCCGCGAATAGACGCAAATAAACGCCTTTCTTGTGACACCGCTCCGCGGTGTCACACATCCCATGGCGCTCAGCGCCGTGGCTTCAGGATTAATCCAGGATCATGCTTCGAAAACATCCGGATAAAGTTCCTTTGCCTGTGCAATATCCAGTTCCATTTTCTTTACATGCTCTTCCAGCATTTCACGATATTCGGTCATTGCTTCGTCTTGTACGCTTTCCAGCTCCTTGATCTCAGCTTTTTTCTCTGCGACCAAGTCCTCATAACTCTTCATTATCTCTTTTCTGTACTCACTGTCGTCATTTTTCTGAAAAAAACCCATATATCACCCCGTTTTATTGCTGCGTGTATTCCCCAAAACATAACCATCGGCCCTGCTCAAAGGGATTGGCATCAAGCCAGTCGCCAATATGCTTTATTTGTTGGCATTGCTTCGAAAGTAAAGCATTATCATCATAATATAATGCCTGCCCCGTCCACAGACTCAAATAGTCAACAAACTGTTTGAGTGAGGTATGCTCACCCAGCTCATAGTGGTTACGTTTCCCCGTATAATCTTCAAACAGGCGCTTTATGTCAAAAGGGGTGGATTGGAAATAGCGTTTTTTTCTAAGGTAGTTTTTGAGATAGTTTTCTTTGCCTGTCCAAAACACGCTTAATTTCTCCTTGTAACCTGCCTGGGTGGCTACGTCTTCTTCCAGCAACAGCCAGCCTTCAAACATCACTGGATCATCTTGATCAAAAAATGCCATCAATAAACCATGAAAGGTGTGTTGTATTTTGGCGTTTTCATGTGTTGTTCCCCAATGCAAGAAGGCGGTGCCCCAGGGGTTGCCGTACCATTTCAGGTTGTTTGCTATTTCCAGCAAAATGGTTTCGGGAACCGGGAGTCTGGTGAGCGCAACTAATCGCTCATAGGCTTTGGGGCCACTCAACAGTGCGAAGTGCAAGCAACGATCATGCACCAGGCCCTCGTCTTTGCAGAGCCAGTCCAATGCTTCGCCACATTGTGCGGATAACAAGGCCGTTGCCAATAAGCCTTTTTCATCGCCCTGTGCGGCTTTGAACCGGGT
>JAJRWE010000203.1 GCA_024276955.1 Gammaproteobacteria bacterium | reverse complement strand
GGACGATACGCAGACAAATTACACGCTCAAGCCCTTCAGAGACTGCCTGCAGTGTCATCCGGTGTATGTCATTACCGGCAACCCCATGCGGGGAACCAATGTTCACCATCAGACAGAGACATGCCGGCAGCACAACTGCCGCGCTTGTCATGGTCGCGGAATGGGGGGGCGATAGCCCCTTCCCCCTTTGATATCCCAACCCTCACTGGCGGGATAGCGCGACCCACAAAAACATCAACAAATAACCGGGCAATACTTGAAATTAATTTTTCTCCTTAAAACAACCTGAATCCAGGGATGAACTATGACTTTCAAAAATAAATATATCTCTGCTGCAACCTTCTTCTTCATGAGCATATGCATCACCTTCTCCGCCACGGCCTTGGCAGCGGAATATTCAGTCATCGTCGGATTCCATCAGCAGCCGGGACAGCCCGAACAGGACCTTATCCGGCGTGCCGGCGGCACCGTTGATCGTGTCTATCGTCTGATTCCCGCCATCGTCGCACGGCTGCCGGAACAAGCCATGGCCGGGTTGCGTGAAAATCCACTCGTCGCCTATGTGGAGGAAAACCAAGTCGTTAAAACGATAGAACCGCCGTACATAGCCATGATTCAAAAGCCCTTCTCTATTGAAAGCTTCGCTGAAGACATCGAGTACCAGGACGCCTGGGGCGTGCAGCATATCGGTAGCAAAGAGGCGCATGACAAAGGCATTACCGGCAAAGAAATCAAGGTTGCCGTGATCGACACAGGCATCGATTATAATCATGAGGATCTGGATGCCAATTACCGTGGTGGTTATGACTTTATCTTTGATGACGATGATCCCATTGATGACAGCTGGAATAGCCACGGTACTCATATAGCAGGAATTATTGGCGCAGAAGCAAATGGTACCGGCGTAGTTGGAGTAGCTCCCGAGGTTTCTCTTTATGCGGTCAAGGCATTGGATAGTGCCGGCTTTGGCACTCTGGGCACGATCGTCGCCGGCATCCAGTGGGCCGTGGACAATGGTATGGACATTGCCAATCTCAGTATTGCCGGAGTCGATTCTCAGGTACTTCAGGAAGCCTGCGATGCCGCCGATGCAGCAGGCGTGCTGATCATTGCAGCAGCAGGAAATACCTTCGGCAGTCCCGCTGCCTTTCCGGGCGCCTATGATTCGGTCATTGCGGTGACGGGCACCGACCCAGCGGATCAACGTGGATTCTATACACCTATCGACCCGGCCATTGAACTGGCAGCCCCGGGGCTGGGCATACGGTCCACCGCCCAATACAACGGCTATATCGAGCAGAGCGGCACCTCTCAATCCGCCGCCCATGTCACCGGCACGGCGGCCCTGGTGATGGCTGCCGGGGTAGGCGATGTAAACAATGACGGGCTGGTAAACAATCTGGATGTGCGACAGCGGCTGCAGATCACCGCCGTGGATCTGGGTGAACCCGGGCGCGATGAGCAATATGGGTTTGGCCTGGTAGATGTGAGCGAGGCCACGGCCGCCCCTACCGTCACATCCATAAGTCTGGTTAGAGAGCCAACATGGTCTGAGAGCCTAAAGATAACCACCCTCGAAGATGCCTTCTATCCTATAACCATAGAAAATGATTCCCTCGCTGCGGTGCTTGTCTTGGTTGTTGAGAACGACCGCCTCAGGGCGGACTTGATAACAGTTCATATTTTCAACAGTCCCGGAGAAAACTATCCCCAGCAGGTCACCTTCGACCTGGATGCCACTGGTACTGCCTTCCAGCTTATCTTCATCCCCTTTGGAAGCATCGGTGCCTTCGCAGACATCACTATCCAAAACAAGCGCGAAAGGAGTGAACATTGATTAAATGGAACAAGAAAATGCATAGTATGATGGGCTATTTTCTGTGGCTTTTACCCTGCCTCGTCTTTGCCTTGTCGGCATGCAACGGGCAGAAGGAGACATTGTCAGAAGAGTCCGAAAAAATATTGGCAAAGGTCAACGGCACGCCAATTGTTGAGCACCAGATTGAGGTGGAGTTTCGTCAAGAATTGCGAAAGCACAAGAATCCACGCGCCGGTTCGGCAAGTACCGCAAAGAGGAACGCACTCGAAAAAATTATCGAGCAGGAGCTTCTGTATCAGGCAAGCCAGATGCAGGCCATCGACGTTCCCGACATCGATAAAAAAGCCGAAGAGACATTACAGGCCATACAGACAAGGCTCGGCTCCGAGGAACGCTTTCAAGACTACCTGGAAAACTACAACCTGAGCACCGAGCAACTGCTGACAATCACCAAACGCAAGCTGTTCATGGATGAGTACCTCAAGGACCAGGGGTTGGTTGACCCACAGGTCTCCGAAGAAGAGATACGTTCATTTTATGAGCAGCAGCCGTTCAAGAGGGATGAGACTGTGCATCTGAATCACATCCTGCTGAGCGTTGAAGAAGAGATCGCATCCGTGGAAAAAGAGAAGATTCGTCAAAAGGCTGAGGAACTCCGACAGATGATTATTGAAGGTGCGGATTTTGCCGAGCTTGCCAAAAAACACTCCGCCAGCTCCGAGGCTGATGGCGACCTTGGGTATATCAAGAGAAATTACATGCCTGCGGCGTTTGACGAGGTGGTATTTTCCTTGAAAAAAGGTGAGATCAGCAATGTGTTTGAGACACAGTTTGGTTACCACATTGCAAAACTGATGGATAAAAGACCGGCCGGGAAAACACCCTATGACGAAGTCAGGGACTTCATCAAGCGGTATCTGCAGAACCAGCGTAAACCGCAGATGATTGCCGCACACATCGAAGAACTTAGAAGCAAAGCCAGTATTGAGATATTTGATGAAAAAGAGAATTGACCAGCCCCCATTTCACCCGCAATCTGAACGGGGGCTGTCGTCGCGCGGTCACACAGGCGATTGACGCAGCGGGTCGCCCCTCCAAAGCCCCTCCCCACGACGCCGCTCGGGCGTAACCTGACAGGAACGCAGTCGGGGGATATTCGAAGAATATCCCCCGCGTCGCCTGGCACGCCGACTATTTGATACCCTACCACTGACATCCTGTGCTGCCTCCCAAAGAGATAGAGAGTAAACTGGTACTCCGTTTCCTAAATAACATGCCATCCAGCCCGGAAAATCCATGAGCCATTACGAACTCGATGCCCGCCGCATGCTGTGCCCGATGCCGGTCATCAAGACCCAGAACCTCGTCGCCACCCTGAAGCCCGGTGACACCGTGGAGGTATTCTGCACCGACCACGGCGCCCTCAACGACGTGCCCGCCTGGAGCCGTATCAACGGCCACGAGGTCATCGCCAGCCACGAGTCGGACGGTGAAGTCAGCATCACCGTGCGCGTGGGTGAGAACGACGGCTGATGGGCCACCAGCACGGACATGCCCCGCTGAGCCACGATGAACGTTACCGCGAGGCCCGCCACGTCACCCTGGTCGGCGCGGTGGTGGATCTGCTGCTGGGCGTGGCGAAGATCGTCATCGGCTTCATAGGCCATTCACAAGCACTGATCGCCGACGGCGTGCACTCCCTGTCGGATCTGGCCACCGACGTCATTGTGCTGTTCGCCATGAAGCACGGCTCGCGCGCCGCCGACGAGGAGCACCCCTATGGCCACGGCCGTATCGAAACCCTGGCCACGGTGGTACTGGGTGTCGCGCTACTGGCAGTGGCTATCGGCATCGCCTATGACGCCGGCCTGCGCCTGCTCAACCCCGAACTGCTACACCAGCCCGGCTGGCTGGCACTGAGCGTGGCGGCCATTTCCATCGTCGCCAAGGAGGCCATCTACCACTACACGATGCGGGCGGCCAACCGGCTGGACAGCCAGCTGCTGCGCGCCAATGCCTGGCACAGCCGTTCCGACGCCATCTCATCGGTGGTGGTGGTGATCGGCATCACTGGCGCCATGAATGGCCTGCCCTGGCTCGATGCCGTGGCCGCCATCGCCGTCGGCGCCATGGTCGGCAAGATAGGTATCGGTCTGGCCTGGCACAGCGCACAGGAACTCATCGACCGTGCCATGGAGCCCGAGCAAGTGGCAAAGATCCGCGCCGCCATCCTCTCCGTGAACGGCGTCGAGGCCCTGCACATGCTGCGCACCCGGCGCATGGCCAATGACGGCCTGGTGGATGTGCACATCCTTGTCGAGCCGAAGAGCAGCGTCTCCGAGGGCCACCTGATCAGCGAGCGGGTGCGCCAGGCGGTGATGGAGAAAGTGGACGGCATCACCGAGGTCATGGTACACATCGACCCCGAGGACGATGAAGTCAGCGCACCCAGCCGTGACCTGCCCATGCGTGATGAGGTGCTGGCGCTGCTACAGCGGCACTGGCAAGACATCGAAGAGACACCTGACACCGATCATGTCCGCCTGCATTATCTGGACGGTAAAATCCATGTAGAGGTATCATTGCCGCTGCAAAAGATGCGGGACATTGAACAAGCCAAGGCCCTTGCACGGCAGCTGGCCCGCCTCGCCGAGGAGGAAGACAACATCGCGGATGTCCAGGTCAGCTTTTATTAAGGGCATAGCAGGGGGCTACGAAACGCACAATAATAGTGCAAGATATCCGCCGTATTGCACCAAGCCGACGCAACCTGATCACGAATAAAACCGCGCATTACTGGAACTCGTTGATTAATCAATACATTTATCGAATGGCATATTTTCTGCTGTTAGCCGGAAAATGAAAGAATCAGAATCACTACTGATGACACAGCAATTCACCTTTTAGAACACACTGAAAACCTACTGAAAACACTGGAGGGCACGCAATGTCTGCTCAAGACGTTCTGAATACCATTAAAGAAAATGATGTGAAGTTTGTCGATTTCCGCTTCACCGATACGCTGGGCAAGGAACAGCACGTCTCCGTTCCCGCCCACACCGTCGACGAAGACGTCTTCACCGAAGGCAAGATGTTCGATGGTTCCTCCATCGCCGGCTGGAAGGGTATTAACGAATCCGACATGATTTTGATGCCGGACGCCTCTACTGCGGTACTGGATCTGTTCGCCGATGAAACCCAGCTGATCCTGCGCTGTGACATCGTCGAGCCTTCCACCGGCCAGGGTTACGAGCGCGATCCCCGCTCTGTCGCCAGCCGTGCCGAGGCCTATCTGAAGAGCACCGGCATTGCCGACACCGCCTATTTCGGTCCCGAGCCTGAATTCTTCATCCTCGACGACGTACGTTGGGGCTCCAACATGGCCGGTTCCTTCTACAAGGTCGATTCCGAAGAGTCCGAATGGAACTCCGAGAAGGTCTACGAAGACGGCAACATGGGCCATCGTCCCGGCGTCAAGGGCGGCTATTTCCCCGTACCGCCGGTCGACTCCCTGCACGACATCCGCGCCGCCATGTGTCTGGCCATGGAAGACATGGGCGTTGAAGTCGAAGTCCACCACCACGAAGTCGCCACCGCCGGCCAGTGTGAAATCGTCACCGTGTTCGACACCCTGGTGAAACGTGCCGACATGACCCAGATCCTCAAGTATTGCGTACACAACGTGGCTCACGCCTACGGCAAAACCGCGACCTTTATGCCTAAGCCTTTGGTGGGTGAT
>JAJRWE010000202.1 GCA_024276955.1 Gammaproteobacteria bacterium | reverse complement strand
TACGGGGTGAATTGCACGCTTGCGGTGATGCATGGCTGCGTTGCAACTCCTTGGAATAGAACAACTATTCCGCGTCATTGCGCCTTGCCCTGCGTCACCGCAAACGCACACTTCACCCCATCCAACTGAGGATTCTAGGATTATCGTCATTCCGACCTGTTTTTAGCCGAATCCAGAGACAGCCCTCCCTGGGATCCGATTTTCGCCGGAGCGAGTCGTCCAGCGTGTTTGAAATTTCCTGCATCCTGGATTCCCGCCTGCGCGGGAATGACGGTATTCCTGGTCTCTCAAGACTCGGTCAGCACCCTTCAATACCCTGCTTTCACAGGGCGAAAGTCGAGCGCAGTGAGATAGCTTGCTGCGAGCTTGTTTGTTAGACGAAATGCTAGTCACTATTCTAGTCATTAATACGCCAAAAAATTCTGTAAATACTTGTATGTAATGGATATATATGCTCTCATTGTGCGTATATATCTATACATTAACTGGCTCATTTCATCGTGCCGAGACAAAACCGTATGCCATTAAGCATTAGAGAATACTTGCAGCAAGGGCCTGCGACATCAAAAGAGATACAGGCTGCAACGGGTCTGAATCAGGTCGCCGTGTCGCGCCAGCTGAGAGGCATGGGAGATAGCGTCATCAAGCTGCCGAATGGGCGCTCACCCCGCTATGCGATAACACGCAATGCCTTTGGCGGAGACGACAAGTTGCCTTTGGTGATGATGGATGCACACGGAAATAGCACTTTGGCTGCGTATATACGCCCATTGGCCCATGGCGGTTTTTTTGTTGCAGCAGAAACCGGCATGCCCTCTATATTGCTGGGTGAAAATGGCGATGGCCTATACGATGATTTGCCGTATTTTCTCGATGACCTGAGCCCCCAGGGATTTCTGGGGCGACAGATTGCGGAAGAAATGGCCTCTCAGTCTGATGATTTTCCGCCGGATCCGCGGCATTGGAACGCCAGCCACATTGGGCGTTACTTGATCTCCAATGGTGATGATCTTTCTGGAAATTTCAAGTTCGGCCAGCAAGCACTTTGGCGCGTCCGGCGTAAGCCTGTTGTTCGTTCCGTGCAGGATTACCCGGCGCTTGCGGACAGTGTCATGAGCGGCGTTATTCCCGGTTCATCGGCAGGTGGCGAGCAACCTAAATTTACCGCTTTCTGTGGTGATTGCTCTGCGCATGTCATCGTTAAATTCTCGCCTAAAGGAAATGATGCCATTGCCTGGCGCTGGCGCGATATTCTGATCACGGAGTATCACGCGACAGAAGCCATTCATGCGCAGAATTTTCCAGCCGCAGAGACCCGGCTGATTGAAATGGAGGGCCGGCTTTTTTTGCAATCGCAGCGCTTTGACAGAAGCGGAGAGTATGGGCGAAAGCCGATGCTTTCGCTTCAATCGGTTGATGCGGAATTTACCGGGCTGGGTAGTGATTGGCCGCGGGTGATGGTTGCGCTTGAACGGCGGGGCCTAGTGCATAAGCAGTATGTTTATGATGCGGCGTTTTTGTGGGCCTTTGGCCGCCTCATTAATAATACAGATATGCATTTAGGCAACTTGAGTCTGGCAATGGAGGGAAGCGTGTTCCGGCTATTACCGGTCTATGATATGTGTTCCATGGGTTTTGCACCGAAGAGTGGTGGGGAGGTGGCACCTTATGGCTTTATACCGCCTGAGATCAGTGGCCCGGGTTTTTCGGAAGAAATGGTTTCGTCAATAATGAAAATGGCGCACGACTTCTGGGAAAGAGTGGCAGGCGATGAACGGATTTCCGATGAGTTCAGAGCGTTTTTGAGGCGGGGTAACCCAGTGATTTGATGTGTTTTGGTGCTGATGGTGTTAGAGGCGGGCGCACAGCAGCTGGATAATGTGTGCGAAATAATTTTGCAAGAGCCTCCTGTGACAATTGAAAGGGTAAGCTATCGCGGGCATGGCCCGCTCCTACGGAAGTCCCGGGTTTCTGCCCTAACTTCGCGCCAGCACCCGTCCATGATGAAAGGCCAGTAATTCCCCGGGCGCCATTTTTGTCCAGTTTTCATTGTCGGTTAGTGGCAGGGTGGCGATCAGGGCTACACGGTCGTCGGGGGTGGTGAGTTCGTTGAAGTCCACGCTGACGTCTTCGTCGATCAGGTGTGCGGTGCAGAACGGTGCCTTGCGCAGCACATAGTTCAGATCCGTGGCGCAGAAGGCAAACAGCAATTCTCCGTTAGACAGCAGGAAGTTGAACATGCCATGGCAGGCAATTTCGCTGCTGATTATACGCAGGGATTTCAGTAGTTCCACGGGTGTCGGCTGTTGTTGCGGAAATTGCTGCTGCAGGGTGTTGAGGATGTGGCAGAAGGCGGCTTCGCTGTCGGTGTCGCCGACCGGGCGGAAACGACCCTTGTCCGTCGGCGCGAAGTCTTTCAGTTCGCCATTGTGAGCAAACACCCAGTAGCGCCCCCACAGTTCACGCTGGAAGGGGTGGGTATTCTGCAGTGCGACATGACCATGGGTGGCCTTGCGGATGTGGGCGATGACATTCAGCGAGCGGATGGGATAGTCGCGCACCAGCTCCGCGATGGCGGATTCGGCAGAGGCCCGGTCGTCGAGAAACAGGCGGCAGCCCTGGTCTTCAAAAAAGGCGATGCCCCAGCCGTCGCTGTGCAGGTCGGTACGGCCGCCACGGGCGCGGAAGCCTTCGAAGGAAAAGCAGATGTCCGTGGGGACGTTGCAGTTCATGCCGAGTAGCTGGCACATGTGTTGTTACCCGTTTATTGCTCAGCCCCGGCCGCTGACTACACGCGGGGGACGCTCTGCGACGACGGCCTTGAGTTCCATTTCTAGCCCGGCGCGCAGGATACGCAGGGTGATGCGCGTGCCGGGGGAAAAGCCGGCGATCAGGCCCATGGCGGTCTTGCTGTCGATGGCGGGCTGGCCATTGATGTGGGTGAGGATGTCGCCCGGGCGCAGGCCGGCCCGGCCGGCCGGGCCGTTGCGCTGTACACCGGCGATGATCACCCCGCGTACGCCCTGCAGGCCGAAGGATTCGGCCAGTTGTGGCGTGATGTCCTGCCCTTCGACCCCCAGCCAGCCGCGTACCACGTGGCCGGTCTCGATGATTTGGCTCATGACCTCCTTGGCCAGGTCCACGGGGATGGCGAAGCCGATGCCCTGCGAGCCTCCGGAGCGGGAAAAGATGGCGGTGTTGATGCCCACCAACTGGCCAAAGGCGTTGATCAATGCGCCGCCGGAGTTGCCGGGGTTGATGGCGGCGTCGGTCTGGATGAAGTTCTCGAAGGTGCTAATGCCGACGCGATTGCGGCCGGTGGCGCTGGCGATGCCGATGGTTACCGTCTGGCCGACGCCGAAGGGGTTGCCGATGGCCAGCACCACATCGCCCACGCGCAGATTTTCAGAGGAGCCGAAGGTGATGGCGGGCAGTCCCTGCATGTTGATCTTCAGTACGGCGAGGTCGGTGTCGCTGTCGGTGCCGACCAGGGCCGCCTCGATGCTGCGGCCATCACGCAGGGCGACCTGGATGTCGGCGGCGCCCTCAATGACGTGATTGTTGGTGAGGATATAGCCCTGGTCGCTGACGATGACCCCGGAACCCAGGCTGGTCTCCAGACGCTGGCGCGGCGCCAGCTGGTCGCCGAAGAAGTAGCGGAATATAGGGTCGTTGTAGAGTGGATTGGCGCGCTCGGTGACGATCTTGGTGGTGTAGACATTGACCACCGCCGGTGCGGCGGCATCCACGGCATCGGCGTAGGAGACCGGCCCGCCGGACTGGAAATTTCGCGCAATGTCGGGGCTGGATTCGGTGATCTCCACAATTGGGCGGCTCTGGCCGAGGAGGTCCGGGCGCAGGACCAGGATGATGAAGGCCACGGCGAGGCCGGCGATGGCGGCCTTGACGATGAACCAGAATGGGCTGGAATGCTTCATGGGCGGAATCTTATCATGTAGTGTTTGTTGCCGAGGATTTTAGCGGCGAGTGTGCCGGCAAAGAGATGGGGGATCGATGATTCAACGTGACGAATTGCTGCGGTATCTGCATGAATTACTCGATGTGGATGCCTTTTCCGATTACTGCCCCAACGGCCTGCAGGTTGAGGGGAGGGAGGAAATCCGCACGCTGGTGTGCGGCGTGACCGCCTGTCAGGCACTGGTGGATGCCGCCGTGGCGGCGGGTGCCGATGCCCTGCTGGTGCACCACGGTTATTTCTGGAAGGGCGAGCAGCCCACCATCACCGGCCTCAAACGGCGCCGTGTGCAGACCCTGCTGGATGCCGGCATCAATCTGCTGGCCTATCATCTGCCGCTGGATGCGCACCCGCGGCTGGGCAATAATGCGCAGCTGGCGCAGCGTCTGGGGCTGTCGGCCAGCGGTGGTTTTGCCGGCGAGCCCGCCATTGCCCTCACCGGCAGCGTGGATGAGCCGGTGAGCGGTGAGGGCTTCGCCGCGCGCATCGCCGACAGTCTGCGGCGCACGCCACTGCATATTCCCGGGCGGGCTGCGGAGATCCGCCGTATCGCCTGGTGCAGCGGCGGCGCCCAGGGCTATATCGAACAGGCCGCCGCGCTGGGTGTGGATGCCTATTTGACCGGTGAGGTGTCCGAGCAGACGGTGCACATCGCGCGCGAGACCGGGCTGCATTTTTTTGCTGCTGGCCACCATGCCACGGAGCGCTATGGAGCGCAGGCGCTGGGTGCGCATTTGGCCGAGCGGTTTGCCCTGCAGGTCGGATTCGTGGATATCGACAATCCGGCCTGAGTGGGTTTGCAATTGCCGCTGACTAGCCCTAAAATACGCGGTTCCCGCGCGCCGAGGTCTCTGTTTTTCTCAGGGGGAACACGACCAACTCCGGGCGCGCACCCGAACAACCATTAGTTGAGAGAGAAGCGCAATGAAGTCGGAAATTCATCCTGCATACCATGAGATCGACGTGAAATGCAGCTGCGGGAACGCCTTCCAGACACGTTCCACGTTGAGTGGGTCGCTGCAGCTTGACGTGTGCTCCCAGTGCCACCCGTTCTACACGGGCAAACAGAAGCTGATCGACAGCGGCGGCCGCGTCGACAAGTTCCGTCAGAAGTACGGCAGGAAATAAGCATTCTGTATTCGGACGACGGTATCCGGGTGACGGATCGAGTCCGCAAAAAGGCGTCCCAGTGGGGCGCCTTTTTCGTTTGCGCCGGGCTGTTATTCACCCTGCCTGCCTGGGGGCAGGATTGCCCCGCGGATCGTATCGACGAGCGGGCCGCGGTGGCCCAGGTGGTCGATGGCGATACCCTGCGCCTGCGCGATGGTCGCTCGGTGCGCCTTATCGGCATCAACACCCCGGAGGTCGGCCGTGACGGAAAGCCTTCCGAGCCGTTTGCAGAGCAGGCCCGCGATGTCGTGAAGCGGATGTTGGGCCGCAATGCGGTGGTCGGTCTGCGTCTTGGCGCCGAACGCCGGGACCGCCATGGCCGCCTGCTGGCTCATGTTTATCATGCCGATGGCCGCTCTGTGGAGGTGGCCTTGTTGACGCAGGGCCTGGCGGCGCAGATCGTGGTGCCACCCAATGTGTACGGGCTGGACTGTTACCGCGCGGCCGAGCGTGTGGCGCGAGACGTCGGCCGTGGGGTGTGGGGATCGCTCTATCGTCCACAGGCGGTGGAATCACTGCCGAGGTCGACGCGGGGATTTCGCCTCATCAGCGGCAGGGTCACGTCGGTCGGCGACAGCAAATATTCGGTGTGGCTGAATTTTCCGCGCAAGGCGGGTGAAAAGAAGCGCGAAGGCGTGGCCCTGCGGGTTCCTCGCAAGGATCTGGTGAGTTTCCCGCGCGGTTTTCTGCGTGATCTGCAGGGCCGGCACGTTGTGGCGCGCGGCTGGTTGTTCCGGCACAAGAAACAGCTGGTGATGGTGATTCGTCATCCGGCGGCGCTGGAGGTTCGACCCGCCGGGATGCAGGTTGCATCGGTTCATGCGGCGACCGACTAAAACCTGAAGCCACGGATTCCGATAGAAAGTATTCAAAATAGTAATCGAGAGAGTCATGGACAAGAGTTTTAAACAGCAGGCCCTGGACTATCACGCTGGCAAACGCCCCGGCAAGATCGCCATTGAAATCACCAAGCCCTGTAATAGTCAGCAGGATTTGTCGCTGGCCTATACCCCGGGCGTGGCCGAGCCGGTACGCGCCATCGCCGAGGCGCCCGAGGAAGTGTATCGTTACACCAGCAAGGGCAACCTGGTGGCGGTGGTTACTGACGGCACCGCCGTGCTGGGGCTGGGCGATACCGGCCCGCTGGCCGCCAAACCGGTGATGGAGGGCAAGGGTGTGCTGTTCAAGAAATTCGCCGACATCGATGTGTTCGACATCGAGGTGGATGCTCACTCCACGGCCGACTTCATCAATACGGTGGCGAACATCGCGCCCACCTTCGGCGGCATCAATCTGGAAGACATCGCCGCGCCGCGTTGCTTCGAGATCGAACAGACCCTCATCGACCAACTCGATATCCCGGTGTTTCATGACGATCAACATGGCACCGCCATCATCGTCGCCGCCGGACTGCTCAATGCCCTGGAAATCCAGGGCAAGCGGCTGGAGGCGGCGAAGATCGTCTGCCTCGGCGCGGGCGCCGCCGGCATCGCCTCCATGCGTCTGCTGGTGTCGCTGGGCGCCCACCGCGACAACATCCTGATGCTGGACCGCAAGGGCGTGATCCACACCGACCGCAAGGGGCTGAATCCCTACAAGTGGGCCTTCGCCAGCGAGGACAGCAGCCGCAACACGCTGCAGGAGGCGCTTGCCGGGGCCGACGTGTTCATCGGTGTCTCCGGGCCCAACCTGCTCAGCGAGGCGGCCCTGGCGGGGATGGCGCCGCGGCCGGTGGTGTTTGCCCTGTCCAACCCCGACCCGGAGATAAGCCCCGCCCTGGCCCGCCAGGTACGCGATGATCTGATCATGGCCACCGGGCGCAGTGACTATCCCAACCAGGTCAACAACGTCCTCGGTTTTCCCTTCATCTTCCGCGGTGCGCTGGACGTGCGCGCCCGCCGTATCAACGAGGATATGATGATCGCCGCCGTACACGCACTGAGCCGTCTGGCGCGCGAACCGGTGCCGGCCGAGGTGTGTGCGGTCTATGGCGTGGACAGTCTGAACTTCGGTCCCGAATACATTATTCCCACCCCCTTCGATCCGCGTCTGTCGGATTTTGTGCCACCGGCAGTGGCGCGCGCGGCGGTGGATAGCGGCGTGGCGCGGCTGCCCTATCCGGCGGGCTATCCGCGTCTGCCCTGACGGGGGACTCTCCCTGCCCTTCTGTGGGGAAATAGCGTTATCAAAACGGACCGCAGGTTGGCTACAGTGGCGTTTTGATGCCATGTCGCAGGTGGGCCCGCGACGGCTGAGCACGGCGTATTAGGGTCAACCCTAACTAGGGCCACTACGGATAGGCAATTCACGGCCTGGCGTCTAAAGTTCAGCGTGTATTCAATGGAGAAAGTCATGGCTTCGGTCGATACACATTATTCTGCAGCCTTACCGGCCTCACTGCCGGATCGCTCCGTTGCGGGTGGGACGAGTACGCAACCGGGTCGAGCAGATAATAAACCCAGTGCCGGTATCGACTGGTTTTCATCTGCTCAGGCTGCGGAATACCTCCCCATTACTATCCGTGCCAACGCGGCTGTTGCAGGCGCAACAACGCTGGATGCACTCGCGAGTAATATCCTTTCTCACATCGGTGAGTACACACCTGATTAATAGTCTATGGCGTGGGGGCTTAAAAACAATCCAGACTGGCACGCCGCTGCACAAGCCTTGATCGATGGTTGTGCAGCGCTGGACTCCAGCGAGCTGCGTGTGCGTCTTATGGAACGGCTTTGTACGGATCTGGGTGAAAATCTGTATCCCGCCTTTTTAAAGATTCTCTGCGCCGTTGGAGAGTTCGGTGACCGGAATGCCCAGGGTATTGTGGCGGAGACACTCGTCCATGCCTTGTCCACCGGTCGACTGCCATCGGGAAAACATGCCGCCTGGGGCGCCACCACAGTGAAAACCGGGGGATCTTTCGGGCAGACTCGCAGCCTGGGGCCTATCGAGTATCTGTGCGCCTGGTATGCCCAGCCTGCGGGACGCAGCCCCCTTTCCGCCAGCGCGTTTGATCATACCGCGCGTGCACTGTTATCGCTGGTATCCGTTAATGCCGATGCAAAGACGCTCTACTGCGCCAAATTGCGCGCGGATGTGGATGATCCGCTTGAGGGGGCGCTGGCCCGGCCCACGCGACAAGCTTTGGGTGAGCTGATCCGTGTATGGCAGGCCGGAGGAGCCCCGGAAGCTATTGTGGAATGTTATCTCAGCACCTTGAACGGCAGCAGTCTTGG
>JAJRWE010000201.1 GCA_024276955.1 Gammaproteobacteria bacterium | reverse complement strand
GTGAAGTGTGCGTTTGCGGTGACGCAGGGCAAGGCGCAATGACGCGGAATAGTTGTTCTATTCCAAGGAGTTGCAACGCAGCCATGCATCACCGCAAGCGTGCAATTCACCCCGTAGCGTGGCTCACCCAACAGGTGAAGTAGTAAATCGATGTCAATAACTTCCATATCAATAAGTTAGCATCAGAATGGAGCGGTCAACTGAGGATTCTAGGGTTACAGGAATTGAGCTTGCGAAATGTGCCTTGTAAAGCCGAAGTGCCGATACGGGCTGAATACAAAGGTTTGACGTTTGAAATAGCCTACCGGGCCGATCTCTTGGTGGGGAACAGATTGGTGGTGGAATTGAAAGCCGTGGAATATGTTCTGGATGTTCACGAGGCGCAATTACTCTCGTATCTTCGTTTGCAGGACAAACGGTTGGGCCTGTTGATCAACTTTCATGTTCGGATGTTGAGGGATGGTATAAAACGTGTTGTCACTGAGCTGTAAAACTTTGCGATCTTTGCGCCTTTGCGCCTTTGCGTTGGATGTTTAGCCATGCTAGTAATGATCGACAACTACGATTCCTTCACCTATAACCTGGTGCAGTATTTCGGTGAACTGGGTGCCGAGGTGCAGGTGTATCGGAATGACCAAATCACGTTAGACGAACTGGACGCATTGCGGCCCGAGCGTATCGTCATCTCGCCCGGGCCCTGCACGCCCAACGAGGCAGGTATCTCGCTGGCGACCATCGAACACTTTGCCGGTAAGGTGCCGCTGTTGGGCGTGTGCCTCGGCCATCAGAGCATCGGCCAGGCCTTTGGCGGCAAGATCGTTCACGCCAAGCGGATCATGCACGGCAAGACCTCGATGATTTACCACAAGGATCAGGGTGTATTCAAGGGGCTGGACAACCCCGTTGAGGCCACGCGCTATCATTCGCTGGTGATCGAAAGAGAGAGCCTGCCGGATTGTCTGGAGATCACCGCCTGGACCGAAACACCTGATGGTGAATTCGACGAGATCATGGGTGTACGCCACAAGACGCTGGCAGTGGAAGGGGTGCAGTTTCATCCCGAGTCCATCCTCACCCGGCAGGGGCACGATATGCTGAAAAACTTTCTCGAATGCTGAGAAAAGCCTTCAACGCAAAGGCGCGAAGACGCAAAGAACGCAAAGGTTTTTGAATAATATTTCTCTGCGCCCTTTGCGTCTTGGCGCCTTTGCGTTGGATTTCCAAAAAGGGGGTAAATCATGGACATGCCACAAGCCATTCGCACCGTCACCGAGCGCCGTGACCTGAGTCGTGACGAGATGCGTGCGGTGATGAACACCATCATGACCGGCGCGGCCACGCCGGCGCAGATCGGCGGTTTTCTCATCGGCCTGCGTATGAAGGGCGAGACCATCGACGAGATCACCGCCGCCGCCGAGGTAATGCGCGAGCTGGCGACCAAGGTGGATGTGCAGGGCGAATACATCGTCGATATCGTCGGTACCGGGGGTGATGGCAGTAGCACCTTCAACATCTCCACCGCCAGCTGTTTCGTGGTCGCCGCCGCCGGCGGCAAGGTGGCCAAGCATGGTAATCGTTCCGTCTCCAGCAAGTCCGGCAGCGCCGATGTGCTGGAGGCCGCCGGGGTGGACCTTGACCTCGGGCCTGCGCAGGTGGCGCAGTGCGTCGAGCAGGTGGGCGTGGGCTTCATGTTCGCGCCAAAGCACCACGGCGCCATGAAGCACGCCATCGGCCCGCGCAAGGAAATGGGCGTGCGTACCATCTTCAATGTGCTGGGGCCGCTGACCAATCCGGCCGGCGCGCCCAATCAGGTGCTGGGTGTGTTCGCCCGCGAGCTGGTGGAACCGCTGGCTCGGGTGCTGGCCAATCTGGACAGCGAGCACGTGCTGGTGGTACATGCCGAGGATGGCATGGACGAGATCAGCATCGGTGCGCCCACCTTCGTCGCCGAACTGAAGGATGGTGAAGTGAGCACCTATACCATTACGCCGGAGGACTTCGGCATCGAATGCAGTGACGTGACCTCACTGAAAGTAGAGGATGCCGAGCAGTCGCTGACCATGATCAAGTCGCTGCTGGAGAATCAGCCCGGCCCAGCGCGCGACATTGTGCAGCTCAATGCCGGCGCCGCGCTGTATGCCTGTGGTTTGGCCGACAACTTGGCTGAGGGTGTAACGAAGGCCGCTGAAGTCATTGCCAGCGGTGCCGCTCGCAGCAGGCTGGATGCGTTGGTGGTGGTGTCGAATAGCTTCGATTAGATGGCATTGAAAAAATATTCTCACCACAGAGACACAGAGGACATGGAGAAAGCCCTTTTGTTGCCCTACTTTTATCGCGGCTGGAAAGCCGCTCCCACAGTTGAAGAATTGCCCCAACCGGTACGGTGCCGGGTGTCTATTGTATGTGTGGGAGCGACATTCCTGTCGCGATTTTCAAGAGCTTGATAAAACTCAGCCTCGCGGCAGGTGAACCATGCATGATACCCCTGACATCCTGAAAAAGATCATCGCCCGCAAGCACGAGGAGATTGTTGCCGGCCTGCAGGCCGTGAGCATGAGCGAGATGGCCGAGCGTGCGCAGGCGGCGGATGCCTGTCGCGGTTTCGTCGCTGCGATTAGAAACAAGCTGGATGCCGGCGAGGCGGCGGTCATCGCCGAGATCAAGAAGGCCTCGCCAAGCAAAGGCGTGATCCGCGAGGACTTTCGCCCGGCGGAGATTGCCGCTTCCTACGAACGTGGTGGCGCGGCCTGCCTGTCGGTGCTCACCGACCGGGACTTCTTTCAGGGCCGCAATAACTATCTACAACAGGCCCGCGCCGCCTGCGCCCTGCCGGTCATCCGCAAGGATTTCATTATTGATGACTATCAGGTCTATGAGGCCCGCGCTATCGGCGCCGACTGCATCCTGCTGATCGCCGCCTGTCTGGATGATACGCAGCTGTCTTCCCTGGCCGGACGCGCCACAAAGCTGGGCATGGATGTACTGATCGAGGTACACGACGCGGAGGAATTGCAGCGCATCCTGCCGCTGAATCTGCCACTGGTAGGCATCAATAACCGTAACCTGCGCACCTTCGAAGTCAGCTTGCAAACCACCATTGACCTGCTGCCGCAGATTCCCAAAGACCGCATTGTGGTCACCGAGAGCGCCATTCACGCCGCGGACGACGTGGCGTTGATGCGTCGCCACGCCGTCAATGCCTTTCTTGTCGGCGAGGCCTTCATGCGCGCCGATGATCCTGGTGCAAAGCTTGCCGAACTGTTTCGGACGTAACGTCTACAGCTCCAGTTTCAACGCCGTCACCGGGCGTTTCTCCAGCGTCCACTGGTGCATGGAGCCGTCGTAGAGCCTGACGTTCTTGTTACCCATCAGCTCGCTGAATACGAACCAACTGCCTGAGGCGAGGTGCCCGCTGTTGCAGTAGGTGATGATGTCCTTGTCGGTGTCTATTTTCAGTTCGGCGGCCAGGGTGCGCAGGGTCTTTATGGGGGTGAAGGTGGCGGGGGCCGAGGGCTTGGTCAGCATTTCATTGGGAAACGGTTTTGCGCCGGGAATGTGGCCCTTGGCAAAAACGTAGGATTTTTTATAGGTGCCAAGATATTGGGCCAGGGAGCGTGTGTCCACCAGTTGGGCGGCGCCGGTCTTTACCACCGCTGCTACATCATCGCTGGTGGCCAGCAATGCCTTGCGTTCCGTGGTGATCTCCCAGTTTCCCTGGGGTGGTCGTTTGCCATCGGTGCTGACTTCTCTTTTGTCCATAAGCCAGCTGGCCATGCCGCCATCGAGAATGGCCAGATTGTCCTGCCCATAGTACTTCAACTGCCAGTAAAGGCGTGTCGCCATGGTCATGTCGCCGATACCCTCTCCCTTGCTGACGATGACCACGGTGCTGTCTTTGTTCAGCCCGACCAATTGCATGAAATACTCAAAGTCCTTCTGATCCGGTAGCATGCGCGTCACTCGGTTGCCGTTGATCAGGCGAGCGCGTCGCACATGTTTGTAACTGGTGATGAGTGCGCCAGGGATGTGCCCACCGATACGCGCAAGCTGTTGCTGGCCTGTTTTCATGTCCCGCGTGTACATCGGTGCGGTGGTGAAGCTTTTTATGTCGTTTCTCACGTCAAGGACAGTCACCTTGGCGAGATTTTTTTCCAGCCATGCGGCATCCACCAATGGCCCGGGTAGCTGGACTGCCACCGCGGTTCCACTGGCCAGCAATAAGGCCGCCAGTGTGCAAAATCTTGCTATCGTGTTCATGGGTATCTCCCGCTAAAATAAGTTGTGACAATGCCGGGTGGGATATGTTGCATGCGATAGCATTGTCGGTTCATCTGTCCTGGTTATCAAATATTCCGGCTCTGAGGGGCTGGGGGTGTCGTTTTATCTTGTATCACACCCGCCTGAGCCGTTTTCAGCAAGTATTGCTTGAGTGAGGTACACTCACAAGCTGTATTGTGCCATCGGTCGGGATGTTTTTTCTCTCGCATTCTCGCCGGGCGCAGGGGCCGTAGGTATTGGTGGAGCGCCGCTTCCTTCTGTGGTGAAAGATATAATGAGGCGGCAATCCCGCTATCCTGCAAAAATTACCTGTCCCAGGCTATCCCCTGACATTTATTCGAGGAAGCGCCTTTTCAGGCTTCTGGCCAAGGCGAGGAAACGTCCTGCCGTCTTCATGTCTGCGTCACCCGGCTCCGGGAAAACGACGCTGATTCTAAGCTATATCGAGGCAAACAATATTCCTTGCTGCTGGTACCAGTGCGACGGCGGCGATACGGATATTCAGACCTTCTTTTATTTTCTCGGAAGGATGGCCGCAAAGGCTGCACCCAGGAAAAAGCCCCTTCCCGTGCTGACTCCCGAATACCTGCCAAATCTGGCGGTATTTGCAAGGCGTTATTTTCGAAGTCTCTTTTCGCGGCTCAAATCTCCACATCTGCTGATCTTCGACAATTTTCAGGAAATCGGCGAGAAGTCGGTTGTCCACGAAGTCATGCGCCAGGCGCTTGCGGAAATTCCAGACGGAATCAATGTTGTCATTATCAGCCGTCATGACGTTCCGGTAGCGCTCGCGCGCATGAGGGCCAACAGCGAATTGAGCGTTATCGATGACCCTCAGCTAAGGCTTACTGTCGATGAATCAAGGGGAATAATAAATCATCACGGCCGTAAGGTTCAGTTCTCGGATCAGACAATAAAATATCTTCATGAGTTGTCAGGCGGCTGGGCCGCGGGACTGACCCTGTTAATGGAAGGGGGTATTGAGTCTGGAGATATGAAGGTGGACCTGGCGTCAAAAGAGGCGATATTCGCCTATTTTGCCGGCGAGATATTCGACAACCTCGATAAAGGGTCAGGCGAGTTTTTGCTCAAGACATCTCTGCTGCCCATGTTTACTTTGGACATGGCGAAGAAGCTGACGGGTAATGCGAGTGCTAGATCTATCCTTTCGTCTTTATTGCGCAACAACTATTTCACCAGCAAGCATCACGGGCCATGCGTGGTTTATCAGTACCATCAGCTTTTCCATGAGTTTCTCTTCGAGCGGGCGAAAAATGATTTCTCGAAGCAGCAGATGGGTCTGTTGTTAATGCGGTCTGCGGAACTGCTTGAACAGGCTGGGCAGACTGAGGAGGCCGTTTCTCTCCTCGAAACAGCCGGGAACCTTGAGGGGATGGCAAGACTGGTACTCTCTTTGGCACCCACACTTGCCGCACAGGCAAGGTATGGGGTCCTCAGCGGGATGCTTGAAAGAATCCCGCAGAAAATTGTGGAAAAAAGTCCTTGGGCCATTTACTGGAAGGGCATATGCCAGCTTTCACTGAATCCGGTGCAAAGCCTCACTAACTTCGAAAAGGCATTGAAGGGATTTCACTCAGAAGACCAGCCGGATGGCATGTATTTGACCCTCGTCGGGGCTTTTAATGCGCTGATACAGGCCCGGATGGGCTATGACAAACTGGATCCATGGATAGAAAAACTGGATCTCCTGAAAAAGGAATACCCTTCTGCCCCATCCGAACCGGTCAGGGAGCGCGTGGCGGCGGACATCTTTTTTGTCCTCGTCTTGAGACGCCCCGGCCACTCCCAATTCAATGCCTGGAAGGATATCACTCACGACCTTGCCACCTTAACCGGGAATTATGGCGTGAGGCTTTCGAATGGCTGGCGACTGTGTTTCTACTACCTGTGGATAGGCCGGTATCAGGAGGCCTTTATCTCATTGATTCGCTCAAAAGCCAGCTTGGATCGAATACCTATTCCGATCTTGATTTGATCATGCTGACGGCAGCGGATCAGATGGCTAGCTGGCAGGCGGGTCTCTGGGAAAGAAGCTATAGGGCCGCTGCAGAGCTTGAAAGTATTTCTGCGCAGAGTGGGATACCTTTCTGGGAGAATTACACGAAGATCAACACAGTTTTGGCGGCCATCACTGCCGGTGATCAGCGTGTTGCGGATGATATGTTGCACAAACTTGAACAGACTATCGGTTCCAGCGATTACACCGACAAAGCGCTTTATTATTTTGCGGCGTGTTGGCGTGCGCTCATGAAAGACGATCTTCAGCTTGCATTCGTCCATGGGCAGGCCGGCATCGAGTTCGGCTACAAGGCCAATACCTTCCTGACCATCGCCATGTCCCATTTTGGTATGGCGGTCGTTGATATGAGTTCAGGCAGGCCTGAAAGCGCCCATGTACATCTTGAGAAAATGCGTGAGCAGGGTTTTCCCATCAATAATCGTCTTATCGAGTTTATGTATCTTCTGATGAGCGCAAAAATGGCGCTGGATACGGATGAGAGTGGCGGGGAAGCACTTCTTCGGCAGGCCTTCAAGCTGGGTGCGCAGCATGATTTTGTGAATTTCTATTTTTTCATGCCGGCCATGATGGTTGGATTATGTATAAAGGCCCTGGAGCAGGGGATCGAGACGGAATATGTAAAGAGCCTCATTAACAGAAGAGGACTCGTCCCCGAGAATCCTCCTTTGCATTTGACCAATTGGCCCTGGCGGGTGGAGATTTACACCTTGGGACGATTCACCGTGCTGGTTGATGGCACACCCGTGCGTCCTGCCGGCAAGGGACACAACAAACCGCTTGAGTTACTCAAGATATTGATTGCCCTGGGCGGTCGTGAGGTCAGTGAAGAGCGTATTAGCGAGGCCCTGTGGCCGGATGCCGAAGGTGATATGGCGCATAGCGCCTTCACGACCACCCTGTCTCGCTTGCGCAAGCTGTTGTCCGGCGAGGTACTGCGGGTCAGTGACGGGCGACTGAGTCTTGATGATCGACTTTGCCGGCTGGATACCTGGGCCTTCGAGCGGTTGCTCGGTGAACTCGATGTCCTGCTTACGTCGGGTCAAGTGGATGTCGAAAAGGTGCAGCAGCGAATGCAGAGTGTATTCGATCTGTACCATGGCCCGTTTTTGGCGAAGGAAACCCCGATGAACTGGATGCTGGGCCCAAGAGAACGCCTGCGTCTAAAATTGCTGCGTGTGATCAAACATCTCATCGGCTTTTACAGCAGAACAGGGCATTGCCAACAGGTCATCGCCTTGTATGAAAAGGCCCTGGAGCAGGATCCACTGGCCGAGGAATATTATCGTGGCTTGATGAAATGCCATGCCGGGCGGGGTGACCGGGCAGCGGCGCTGGCTGTTTACGGCGCCTGCCGGGATGTGTTCAACGCCACCTTTAATATCGCCCCATCAGAAAAGACTGAGCAGCTCCACCGGCTCATCGAGGGCAATGATCGGGAGCGCCTGACCCGCCTGTGTGATGTCTGTCGGCGAGGCTGAGTTTTACCAAGTTCTTGAACATCGCGACAGGAATGTCGCTCCCACATAACAGTGTGCTCCCCAGCTGTGGGAGCAGCTTTTCTGTAGGAGTGCCTTTCCAGGCACGAAGCTGAGCTTCATCAAGCTTTTGAAAATCGCGACAGGAATGTCGCTCCCACACAACAGTGTGTTTCCCAGCTGTGGGAGTGCCTTTCTTGTGGGAGTGCCTTTCCAGGCACGATTAGCATTCAGTCAAACCTCATACTTGCAATACCAATGAGGGTAACAATGAAAATCATCCACCAGGCCGGCACGCACCGGATTATGCAGGCAATATAAAATCACCTGTCTTAAATCTTCACTTTTTCGTATGGCATGATCATGGTACTGAGGCTGCCAAACCGGGCCACGGTCACCGAGCAGCCGGTTGATTTCCCTGCCGGTGTATCCCTTCAGGGACTGCATGAGCCGGCTCAGGTTTTTGTCGTGCAGCTGCGCCACAAAATGCAAATGATCGGGCATTATGATGGCCGCCTGCAAAGCCATTCGCCCCTGTTGCTCCAGCCAGTGCAGGCTATCCATAACCAGTTTTGCGGCCCGGGTGTCGGTAAACAGGCATCGCCGGTTATGGGTGGCGGTGGTGATCAGATAGATCTGGCCGGTCTGGGAATGGCGGCCCCGGCGCAGGTGGTGGGAGCCCTTTGTTGGTTTGGTCATCAGCCTTCCTTGGCCATTATTTGCGTCGTCGCGGCTGGAAAGCCGCTCCCACAAGTGTAGCAGTCCACCGGCTTTTGTGGGAGCGGCTTTCCAGCCGCGATAGCCTAAGTTGTGGGAGTGGCTTTCCAGCCGCGATAGCCTCGATTATCACGACAGAATGTCGTTCCCACAGTCATAGATACACTTCCGCGGTAATAATTCCTCATTTGTGACTGGTTTGTGACCTGCTGCGTGCAAGTCTGGTACGCACAGGAGTTATCTCCATCAGGGAGTGTTCCTCACATACAGGGAGGCCACAGCTCATGTGGAGCTACCTCGTACACATTTATCAGCGGAAAAGTCGCGCAGTTGCAGGGGACAGCCTGGAGATTATCGGAATAGTGGAAGGTATAGAAAGCGACAGGCGCTATCCATTCACTAACCGGGATGAACTGTGGGACATCCTGGCAGAGAAAAGGCCGGCGTGTTTTTCTACCGGCAAAACCGTTAAACCTGGAGGGAGTGGTCATGATTAAGCAAAGAATCGCGGCTTTTATAGTTGTTGTATTTTTGGCATTCCTGCCGGCTGTTGCCAATGCGCAATTTGCGAATGAGGCGAGGCTGCAGGCCTCCGACGTTTCTGGTGGTGAACGGTTCGGCGGCGCTGTTTCGATCAGCGATGATACGGCAATAGCAGGGGCATGGGGGGATGATGACAACGGCAGCATGTCCGGCTCTGCCTATGTCTTTGTGCGTGATCACCTCACCGGTGCCTGGTCGGAGCAGCAGAAGCTCGTGGCCGCTGACGGCGTGGCCTTTGATATTTTCGGCCTGTCTGTTTCGATCAGCGGTGACACGGCAATCGTCGGGGCAACCGGGGATGATGACAAAGGCAGTGCTTCCGGCTCTGCCTACGTCTTTGTGCGCGACTCTGGCGGTGTCTGGACAGAGCAGGAGAAGCTTGTGGCCTCTGACGGCGCTGCCAAAGACTCGTTAGGCAGGTCCGTTTCGGTCAGCGGCGACACGGCAATTGTTGGGGCAGAAGGGAATGATGACAACGGCACTAATTCCGGTTCTGCCTATGTCTTTGTGCGCGACTCTGGCGGCGTCTGGACGGAGCAGCAGAAGCTCCTGGCCTCCGACGGCGTGGCTGATGACGAGTTTGGCTGGTCCGTTTCGATCAGCGGCGACACGGCAATCGTCGGGGCATACTGGGATGATGACAACGGCACTAAATCCGGCTCCGCCTATGTCTTTGTGCGTGGTCCTGGCACCAGTGTCTGGATACAGCAGCAGAAGCTGCTGGCCTCTGATGGCTTTATTGGCCACTTTTTCGGTGGCTCTGTTTCGGTCAGCGGCGACACAGCAATTGTTGGGGCAGAAGGGAATGATGCCGGCTTCAATAATTCCGGCTCTGCCTATGTCTTTGTGCGCGACTCTGGTGGCGTCTGGACAGAGCAGCAGCAGCTTCTGGCCTCTGACCGCGGGGGTGATGACGCGTTCGGCAGGTCTGTTTCGATCAGTGGCGACGTGGCAATCGTCGGGGCACGTGGTTTTGCCTATGTCTTTGTGCGCGACTCTGGCGGCGTCTGGACAGAGCAGAAGCCGAAGCTCCTGGCCTTTGGCGGCGGTGCGGCTAGTGGCCGGTTCGGCTGGTCTGTTTCGATCAGCGGCGACAGGGCTGTTGTCGGGGCAGATAATGGCAACAACGCCATTGGTCTCGGCTCTGCCTATGTGTATGCCTCATCAGATGTCACTGCCCCGGACATTACCGTCACCGACTCGGTGGCCCCGAATACCGATTTGCAGATACCCTTTGGTGATATCACCGAGCAGATAAGCGCCGATCAGACCGTCACCATCAGCAACGATGGCAGTGCGGACCTGACCCTTGGAGCTATCGCAGAGACAGATGCACTGGACCTACCGTTCGGTATTCCGACCGACAACTGCTCCGGTCAGACGCTGACACCGGCGGCCAACTGCACGCTTGCCGTGCGTTTCTCACCTCTCTCCATTGGGCCGTTAAGCGACAGCTTCGACATTCCCTCCGACGATCCGGATGAAAACCCGGTCACGGTCAGTGTCAGTGGTAGCGGCATCGGTGTGACTGCACCGAATATCACGGTTACCGATGCAGTGGCGCCAGTGGACGATCTACAGATCCCCTTCGGCAATGTCACCGAGATGGCGACAGCCGATCAGGCCATCACCGTGACCAACGATGGCAATGCGGATCTGCTGATATATGATGTTGCCATGGCCAACCCCCTGGCTGCACCATTCAGTGTGCAGAACGATGACTGTTCGAACCAGACGCTGACCCCGGCGTCGAGCTGCACCTTCACGGTCCGGTTTGCACCCACTGCCGGCGGGGCCTCCACTGACACCCTCGACATCCCCTCCAACGATGCAGATGAAAACCCGGTTACGGTCGGCGTGAGTGGCACAGGGACACCTACACCGGTGCCGGACATCGCGGTCACGGATGCCATCGCGCCCGCGGACGATCAGCAGATACCGTTCCCCGACCTCACCGTTGGCAACTCAAACAATCAGACGGTCACCATTGCCAATGACGGTAACGCCGATCTTGTCATAGGCAATATTGCTCAAGCCAATTCACTGGCCGCACCTTTCAGTGTGGTCAATGACAACTGCTCAGGCCAAACGGTGGCAGCAGCGGCAAATTGTACGATTGACGTTCGGTTTGCACCGACCACGGCGGGGACGTTCAATGACAGTTTTGATATCCCCTCCAACGACCCGGATGAAAATCCGCTCACGGTCAGCGTGAGCGGTACGGGGCTCGTGGCAGCGGTGAACAACCCGCCCTCCAGCCCGAGCCTGGTCTCTCCGGCCGATGGCCAACAGGGCCTATCTACCACGGTGACCCTTAAATGGAAACCGAGCACGGACCCTGATGGAGATGCGGTGAGTTACGACGTGTATAACTGCACCGATCCTGATCCGGCAAATGCTTGCACCCGCCTTGCGGAGGTGGCCTTGTTGAACATTCCTCCGAATGCTCCACCGAGCAATGCCCTGGGAAATGGTATTTACTACGCGGGCTTGGGTCTGGGGGGAGGGATCATGATTCTGGGATTCACCTTTGCCGGGGGCGTGAGAAGCAGGAAGCAAACGGCCCTGTTGATCGTCGTCCTTGCCCTCACCGCTCTTCTGGCCTCATGTCATGGCAGAGGCAATACCAAAAGCTATGTTGTCTCCGGACTCAGCGCGGACACCACATACTACTGGACGGTGATTGCCAAAGATGGCAACGGTGGTGAAACGCCGAGCGCTGTCTGGTCATACGGGGTATCCATTTAGCTCCACCCATGTCAATATATAGTGGTGAGTTGCTCTTCAAGATCGTTAAAGGCCGGGGTTAATTATCCTCGTACATGGGATCAGTTTCTCGACTGGTTTCATGACGAAGACGCTTGCCTTAATT
>JAJRWE010000200.1 GCA_024276955.1 Gammaproteobacteria bacterium | reverse complement strand
GCCCCGAGGTACACGACCGCGCCTGGTTCTATCTGGGCAAGATCCGCTATTACAAGGGACTCTACGAAGAGGCCAACCTCGCCCTGTGGCAGGTCGGCGATCACCTTGACCCGGCCCTCGACGAGGAATTGCAAACCCTCAAGGCCAACCTGCTGATGGCGCACGAAAAGTACACCGAGGCCGCCGAATCCCTTGCCGAACTGGCCGATGACGGTGACGAGAATCAGGCCTGGTTCGCCCGCTTCAACCTCGCTGTCGCCCTGGTGCGCGCCGGACAAGTGGAAGAGGGCGTGGGCCTGCTGGACAAGGTTGGCCAGCTGCGCAGCGGTGACGAATACCTCAAGGCCCTGCGCGACCGGGCCAATCTGGCGCTCGGCTACCGCGCGCTCAAACAGGATCCCGAGCGCGCCCGCGGCTACCTGCGCCGCGTGCGCCTCAACGGGCCGTTCTCCAACAAGGCCCTGCTGGGCATGGGCTGGGTGGCGCTGGAACAGCAACAATACAAGCAGGCCCTGCTGCCGTGGAGTGAACTGAGCCGGCGCGACCGCGTCGATGTCGCGGTGTTTGAATCCCTGCTCGCCAAGGGCTACGCAGAGGAGCGGCTGCAGGTCTACCCGCAGGCGATGAAGTCCTACCGCGAGGCCATCGACATCTACCAGCAGGAGCTGACGGCCCTGGACACCACCCGCACCGCCGTCAGCCAGGGTCGCCTGTGGGATGACCTGCTGAAACAGATCGACGGCAACGAAATGGGCTGGTTCTGGGAGGCCGAGCTGTTGCCAGAGACCCCCGAGGCCCGTTACCTGCCGACCCTGATGGCCGGTCACGGTTTCCATGAGGCCATCAAGAACCTGCGTGACCTCAATTTCCTGCGCGGCAAGCTGGCCCGCTGGGAGGGCGACATGCCCGCCTACGACCACATGCTGGCCCTGCGTCGGCAGACCTTTGAAGACCAGCTTGAACGCCTCACCCCGGATGAGACCCTGGCGCGCATCGAGGATATCCGTGCCAGCCGCGACATTTACGCCCAGGAATTGCAGCGCATCGATGAAGATCACGATGCCCTGACGCTGGCCACGGAAGAAGAGCAGAAGCAGATCGAGCGCCTGCAAGGCATCGAAGACCGCCTGCTGATCCTGCGCGACCACCGCCGCATCGACCGCTACCGCGAGCAACACCGTTTCTTCAAGGGCCTGCTGGAATACGACATTCGCACCACCTACGCCGCACGGCGCTGGAAGGTGCAAAAGGCCCTGCGCTCACTGGACCGAGAATTCGAGGCCACCCTCACCCAGCAGGACTCACTGCAACAGGCACGCGCCCAGGCCCCGGCGGGTTTCGAGGGCTTCGACCAGCGCATTCAGGCCATGCACGGACGCATCGACGCCTTGAAGCAGGCACTGGACGCCACCTTCGCCGAACAGCAGCGGCTACTGCAGGTACAGGTGGACGATGAGCTGGACCGCCTGCGCGACAACCTGGTGGACTACCTCGACCGGGCGCGCTTCTCGCTGGCGCATCTGCAGGATCTGGCCGCTCATCAGACCCGGCAGGAGGCGCCGGCCGAGGCCAGTGACAGCCCGCCGGCCAACGCCGCCCAGCCCGTCGTCGCCCCGGTGGATGACGCCAAGCCGCAGGAGGCCCCGTAATGCGCCGCCTGTTGTTGACCCTGCCACTCTTGCTCCTCGCCGCCTGCAGCGCACGCGGCCCCATCGACGACGACCCCACCCTGGCTGTCCTCGAAGAGCGTGCCACGCGGATCGAGCCCACGGCCCTGCCGCCCATGCCCCGCCACGACGTGCAGCAGAGCTACGAAATACTGGCGCAGAGCACCGAAAACGACGCCCTCAAGGCCATCGCTCTGCAACGTCTGGCCGACCTTGAGCTGGAGCGTGAAGAGTCGCCCGCCGCAGTTGGTGATGACGGTGCACCCATCGCCGCCACGGACGTCGATCAAGCGGAGGGTGAGGAAAACGTCGACCGTGCCATCCAGCAATATGAACGCCTGCTGGAGCTATACCCCGATTACGCCGGCAATGACCGCGTGCTCTACCAACTGGCGCGCGCCTACGAATTCAACGGCGATCTGGACAAGACCCTGGCCACCCTCGATCGGCTGGTAAAGGAGTATCCGCAGGTACGCAATCGCGACGAGATTGAGTTCCGCCGTGCCGAGATCAACTTCGCCTTCCGTGATTTCACCCAGGCGGAAAAGTCCTACCAGCGCATCATCGCCCTCGGCGCCGCCAGCCCCTACTACGACCGCGCCCTGTTCAAGCACGGTTGGTCGGTGTTCAAACAGGGTGACACAAAGCGCTCACTGCGCTCCTATTTCGGCGTGCTGGATCGCAGCTTCGCCAACGGCCGCCAGCTGTCCGATTTCTCACGCAGCGAACGCGAGCTGCTGGACGACACCCTGCGCATCATCAGCCTGGCCTTCTCTTATCTGCAGGGCGCGCAGTCGGTCGATGCCTTCTTCGACGACTACGGCCCACGCAATGCACCACCGCTCGATTATGCCGCCAGTGTCTACCAGCACCTCGGCGAGCTATACCTGAGCCAGGGCCGCACTGATGATGCCGCCGCCACCCTGCAGGCCTTCGTCGAACGCAATCCCGCCCATTACCAGTCACCGCTGTTCCTGCTGAGCGAAATCGACATCTACAAACAGGCCGGCCGCCTCAAGGCGGTGCTGCGCGCCAAGGCCGACCTGGTCACCGCCTATGGCATCGGCACCGCCTTCTGGCAGACGCTGCGAAGCCCGGAACTGCTGTACCAGCTCACCCCGCACCTGAAGCGTAATCTCGACGATCTGGCGCGCTACTACCACGCCCAGGCGCAGAAGAGCAAAAAGCCCGCCGACTACCGCATCGCCGCGCACTGGTACCGCAGCTATGTCGAAGCCTTCCCCGCCGACACACAGACCCCGCGTATGCACCTGCTGCTGGCGGAAACCCTGCTCGACAGCGGCGATATCACCGGCGCCGCCGTGGCCTTCGAGGCCAGCGCCTACCACTACCCGCAACACGAAAAGAGCGCCGAGGCCGGCTACGCCGCGCTGCTGGCACATCGCTCGCTGGTCGACACACTGAAGGGCGAGGCGCAAACCCGACAGCGCCGCACCACCATTGCCGCCGCCAAGCGCTTCGTCACCTGGTTCCCGCAGGACAAGCGCGCCACCCAGGTGATGTCCAAGGCCGCCGAGGAACTGCTGGTGCTGAAGGACTACCCGCAGGCGGTCAATACCGCCTGGTATGTGGTCGGCAGTCTGCCCGAGCCATCACTCAAATTGCGGCGCATCGACTGGGGCATCATCGCCGTGGGCGAATTCGAGCTGGGTCTGTTCGCCGAGGCCGAAGCCGCTTCGCTGCAGCGCCTGCGTCTCCTTGGCCGCAACGACCCCGACCGCCAGCCCACCATTGAACGTCTCGCCGCCGCCATCTACAAACAAGGCGAACAGGCGCGTGAAGCCGGCCTGCACGGCGCCGCCGCGCGCCACTTCCTGCGCGTCGGTGAACTGACGCCCACCGCCACCATTCGCGCCAACGCCATGTACGACGCCGCCGCCTCGCTAATGACCAAGCAGGACTGGGCGCTGGCCATCCCCGTGCTCAAGGTCTTCAGCAACCGCTACCCCAGCCACGAACTGGCCGCCGACGCCTATCAGAAACTGGCCCTGGCCTACGAGAAAACCGGTGACTGGAAACATGCTGCCGACACCTACCGTGTGCTCTATGACAACGAGACCGACAGCAACCGCAAGCGCCTGATCCTCTGGCAGACCGCCGAGTTCTATCAAAAGGCCAAACGCCCGCTGGACGCCGCTGAGATCTACAAGCAATATATCCGCACCTTCAAACAGCCCTACGACGACCTGGTCGAGGCCCATATCCGCCTCGCCGACATCTACAAGGAGCGCCGCGACAAGTCATCGCGCCACTACTGGCTGGGCAAGCTGGTCGCCCTCGACGCAGCTGCCGCCGGAGCCGCGACGGCGCGTAGCCAGTTCCTCGCCGCCAACGCCACGCTGGAACTGGCGCAGGATACCTTCGACGCCTACAACAAGGTGCGTCTGGTGCAACCGCTACAGAAAAACCTGAAAGAGAAGAAACGCCTGATGACGGCCAGCATCGACGCCTACACACGAGCCGCCAACTACGGCATCGAGGGCGTGACCACGACGTCCACCTACCGCATCGCCGAAATCTACAACGGCTTCGGCCGTGACCTGCTGGAGTCAGAGCGCCCCAAGGGGCTCAACGAAGAAGAGCTGGAACAATACGACATCCTGCTCGAAGAACAGGCCTACCCCTTTGAGGAAAAGGCCATCGAGATTCATCAGGTCAACACCCGGCGCGCCATCGACGGCAGCTACGACGAATGGGTAAAAAAGAGCTTCAGCGCCCTCGCCGAACTGAGCCCGGTGCGCTACGACAAGAGTGAAAAGACCCGGGAGCTAATTAATGTTATCGAATAGACACAAATGGCTCTGCGGGTTTTTTGCCGCCTCGTTGTTAGTGCTGCTCGCCAACCCGGCCGGCGCCGAAGTCCGCATCGAACTGGAAGAGACCGAGATCAGCGCCGCGCGCGAATTGCCCAAGGTTTTGTATATCGTGCCATGGCGGAAAACCCAGCCCGACTCCCGCCCCCTGCCCATGCGCAGCCTGATCGACGAAACCCTGTCGCCGGTGGAAATGGACGTCTTCAAGCGCCGCGTGCGTTATCACGACATGACCACCAAGAAGCCCTGAAAGACCGCACTTCCCGCCTCACTGCCCTGCCACCGTCTTCCGGCAAATGCTGGAATCCATTATCCGTATCGAGTACGGCAGTATTGGTCAATATGAATAAAATTATTCTGTTAATTTCTAATAAAATTTTATGCAATATCCGCATTCAATGTCATTGAATATACGATGAGTGGCGGGACCACAATGACTCCGTGACTTGCGGGTATGCAAGTGTTAGACTGAAGTTCCTTTAAGAACCGTTCGCATGATCTATTCAACTCCCTGATATTTCAGGCATATTTGCCACTATTCGGGATATTTGTGACAAAAGTGTACCCATGTAATGTCAGCGATAAAGCGTGTAATAGTCGTTGC
>JAJRWE010000199.1 GCA_024276955.1 Gammaproteobacteria bacterium | reverse complement strand
TCCAGCCCCTTGGCGGCATGCAGGGTCATCAATGCCACGCAGTCGTCGCGCTGCTCGTCTTCGTTGCGTTCAAGAATGTCCATCAGGGTCATGCGTGACACCAGATCAGACAGGCTGGCGCCGTCACCCTCCTGCTCGGCCATACGCCCCAGCCAGGCCAGTAATTCGTGTACGTTGCCCATGCGCCGCTCGGCGGTCTTGGGGTCGTTAGCCGTGTCCAATAGCCACTCTTCGTAACGAATGTCGTTGACCAGACTCTTCACGACCTCCAGCGGATCGCCGCGCTGGGCTTGATCCGACTTGTCTGCCAGCCATTCGACGAATTCGCGCAGGCGATTCACGGCGCGCTCGGGCAATACTGTCTCCAGGCCCAGCTCGTAGGCCGCCGCACACAGGCTGACCCTGCGTCCGGTGGCGTAACCCGCCAGTTTCTCCAACGTGGTCGGGCCGATCTCGCGGCGCGGGGTGTTGATGACGCGCACGAAGGCGTTGTCATCGTCATCGTTCACCAGTAGACGCAGGTAGGCCATGATGTCCTTCACCTCCTGATAGGCAAAAAAGGACGTGCCGCCGGAAATCTTGTAGGGAATCTGGCTCTCGCGCAGGGCGCGTTCGAACAGCCGTGACTGGTGGTTGCCGCGATAGAGGATGGCGTAGTCGCTGAAACGCCCGCCGCTCTGAAACTTGTGCGCCAGCAGCCGCGACACCACCTGCTCCGCCTCGTGATCCTCATTCTTGGCCTGGATCACCTTAAGCGGATCGCCGTAGCCCAGCTCCGACCACAGACGCTTTTCAAACACATGCGGATTGTTGCCGATGAGCTGGTTGGCGGCCTTGAGGATGCGCCCGGCGGAACGGTAGTTCTGTTCCAGCTTGATGACCTTCAGGGTCGCAAAGTCCTCCGATAACAATGCCAGATTCTCCGGCTGCGCACCGCGCCAAGCATAGATGGACTGGTCGTCATCACCCACCACGGTAAACGCCCCGCGCACGCCGACCAGCTGCTGTACCAGTCGGTACTGGGTGGCGTTGGTGTCTTGATATTCGTCCACCAGCAGGTAACGGATACGGTTCTGCCAATGCTCCAGCGCCTCAGGCTGCGTCTCGAACAGCTCCACGGGCAGGCCGATGAGGTCGTCGAAGTCCACTGCGTTATAGGCACGCAAAGTGCGGTTGTAGGCCTCATACAACACCGAGGCCGCCACCTGTTTGGGGTCGCCACTGGCCTCCAGCTGCGCCTGCCCGGGACTGATGCGGTCATTCTTCCAGGCGGAAATCTGCCATTGCATCTCGCTGGCCTGATCGGCATCACCATCAAAGGCACGGCGCATCAGTTCTTTGATCAGCTGCTGCGCATCCTGTGCATCGTAGATGGAAAAACCGGGCTTGAGACCGACGTGGGCATGTTCACGCTTGAGGATATTCAGGCCAAGATTGTGAAAGGTGGAGATACGCATGCCACGGCGGTATTTGGCTTCCAACTGATCGGCGAGGCGCGACTGCATCTCGCGCGCTGCCTTGTTGGTAAAGGTCAGGGCGGCGATGTGGAAGCCCTTGAGGTCACACCGTTTGACCAAGTGCACGATCTTCTGCGTGATCACGCGGGTCTTGCCGGAGCCAGCGCCGGCCAGTACCAACAGCGGGCCGTCGATGTAGCGCACCGCCTCTTTCTGGCGGGGATTGAGATCGGACATGGGATACTCGGTGGGCAGGTATACACAATGAGAGAAAGCGATGAGGCACGCATTCTACCCGTAAGCGGCGGGCGCGGAAATCACCGTATGCAACATTTGCCAATCTTGCACGTCTAACCCCGCTCATTGGGGTGCAGGGTGATTTATAATCCCCCGAAACCATTCCCGCGACCTCTAAAGGGAAAACGATAAATCCGTGGGAGCGGCTTCAGCCGCGAAGGACAATTCCAGCAGTCTTCGCGGCTAAAGCCGCTCCCACAATCCAACGACCCAGCCGATAACCGCTTCACGGAGACCCGCATGACACAAAAAAACCACGACGACATCCGCCAGAACGTGCGCGACAGCTACGCACAAGTGGCCGAGGCCAGTAACCAGAGCGATGCCTGCGGCGTTGAATCCAGCTGCTGCGGCGTCTCCGACGACGATGCTATCAACACTCTCATTTCCACCCGCCTGGGCTATTCGGAAGACGATCTGCAACAGGTGCCAAAAGGCGCCGACATGGGCCTGGGCTGCGGCAATCCGCGCGCCATCGCCAGCCTCAAGCCCGGCGAGACGGTGGTGGATCTGGGCAGCGGCGGCGGCTTCGACGCCTTTCTTGCCGCGCAGGAAGTCGGCAAGTCCGGCCATGTCATCGGCATCGACATGACCCCCACCATGCTCAGCAAGGCGCGCGCCAATGCCGACAAGGGCCAGTACACGCAGGTGGAATGCCGCCTCGGCGAGATCGAGCATCTGCCGGTGGCCGACAACAGCGTCGACGTCATCATCTCCAACTGCGTCATCAATCTCTCGCCCAACAAGGCGCAGGTATTCGCCGACGCCTTCCGCATCCTCAAGCCCGGCGGTCGACTGGCCATCTCCGACGTGGTGGCCAGCACCGAGATGCCGGAGGAAATGAAGAACGATCCGCAGCTGCACGCCGGCTGCATGGCCGGTGCGGCGCTCATCGACGACCTCGAACGCATGATCACCGATGCCGGCTTCTGCAACGTGCGCATCGCCCCCAAGGACGAATCACGTGACTTCATCAAGGACTGGGCGCCGGGCCGCGGGGTGGAAGACTATGTGCTCTCCGCCACCATCGAGGCAGTCAAGCCGGGTGGCGGTTGCTGCTGAAGATTTCTTTTACTCGTTGCACCGCTCTGCGGTGTAACGCAATGAGATGGAAAAATCTGCCGTGTGCAAGGTGGCGCTGAGCGCCACGAGATGTGTAACACCGCAGAGCGGTGTCACAAGCCTACAACGGTAGGAGCGGGCCATGCCCGCGATGGCGTTGCCACTGACCGCAAGCTTGCTGCGGATATTGTGGGAGCGGCTTCAGCCGCGAATAAAACCAGCCAAGATTCGCGGCTGAAGCCGCTCCCACAAATTTATTGTTTTCCCGTTTTCTCATCGCGGGCATGGCCCGCTCCTACGACGGGCTGACACCAACCTTGCGTTTCCCGGCTGTCAGCAACACAGACTCAAACCGTTCGCTGATTTCGTTACTACAGGACTCATCAGCAGCGGCCATGGCATGCCAGTCCTGGCTCAGCGCTTGCACCTGCTCGTCCAGCGAAGGATGCAGACCGCTTTTCATCTGCTCGGCCAGGAGTGCCACCTGATAGGCCAGACGCGCCTGCCGATGGTCTGCTGGCGACTCGATACCCGCCGCTATTTCCAGTTGCAGACACAGTTCCAGCCGATGCTGCGTCGCCGCCTCGCGCTCGGCGGCCAGTTCGGCCTGTAATGCCGCCAGGTCGGCGTCCTCATCCGCCAGCCGCTCCAACCAGGCGAGCGCCTGCCGGTAGCGGGCGGCAATGCCCTTGCCCAGGGCACCGGGCACCTCGCCCAGGGCCTCATACCGCTGGCTCAGCATCTCACGCCCGGCCGCCAGCTGCGCTACGTCCAGCCCCTCAGCGAGCTGCCGGTCGGCCAGCCATTCCAGTGACTGGCACAGCGCTGCCTTGTCGCGTAGACGCTGTTGCGCTTGCTCGCGCTGTGCTTGCCGCTCGCTCTGCAGGCGTTGTTCAAATTTCCCACAGGCGGCGCGATAGCGGCGATCGAGGCGATCCATTTCCCGCTTCGGCAGATGCCCCGCTGCCTGCCACTGGGTATTCGCCGCGTCCACGGCCTGCCGCGCCTGGCGGAAGTCGTCGCCCTGGGCGCTGGCCGCCGCCTCGATCTGCTCACAGATCTGCCGACGGATTTGCACCTGTTCATGGATGGCCTCGTCGTGGGCCGCGCGTTCACGCTTGCGCTCGGCGAAGATGGCGTCGCAGGCGGCGTGAAACTGTCGCCACAGCTCGCCATCCTTACTGGCCGGGCCGATCTGCTTCCACTCGGCCTGTAGCGCCTTGGCCTTCTCCAGCGCCACCGGCAGCTCTTCGCGGCCCTCGCTCAGGCGCTGCAACAACAGTTCAGCCTGTTTCACCCGTTCAGCCTTTTGCACACGATTGTGCTCGCGGTGCTTGTGGGCCAGCGCGCGCAGGCGATCCATCACCTTACGGAAGCGCCGGTTGATCGCCTTTTGCTGCTGGCGCGGCACCGCGCCGAGGCCACGCCATTCGCGGTCCGCCGTCTTGATAATCTGCTCCAGGGCAGGCCAGTCGGCGTCGTCCGCCGCCTCGGCACCGACCTTCAGGGCATAGTTCTCCAGCCCCTCGCACACGGCTTGGCGGCGTTGGAGGTTTTCGTCACGCTGCGCGCCCTGAGTCTCGAAACAGGCCTGACAGGGGGCGTAGGCACGGCTGCAAGCAGCATCGAAACGCCGCCACAAGGCCTTGGGCGCGGCGCCCTGCGCCTCAGTCATCTTTTTCCACTCGGCGCGGGCGCTGCGTACACGGGCGGCGCCGTCGCTGACATCAACATCGCCGCCGGCCTCAATCTCATCGGCGAGCCGCTCCATATCGTCGCACAGCTGTTCCATCACCGGCGCATTGGCGAAATTGCGCCAGTCGCGCATCTCCCGCAGCTGGGCCTGCACCCTGTGCAGACGCTTCAACACGGCCGATTTTTCCAGCTTGCGCTGCATCTCGGCACTCAACGAGTCCTGCACCTGCTGCGCCTTTTGCACCAGCACGAAGGCCGGCTTGTAGGTCTGTTCGCGCAGGTGCTGTTCCAGCCGGGCGACCATTTCCTGTAAGGCCTCGGCGTCTGCCTGTTGCTGTTGTCGTTGCCGATCCAGCCGTTCCTGCAAGGCGCGCAGGCCCTCGCCGATGGCCGTTGCCTGCGGGCCATCCAATTTTAGTTGGACAGGGTTCGGCATCGCCTGCCATTGCCGTTCCAGCTTGCGCAGCGCCGGCTCGGTAACCGACGTTTTCGACAGCAGGGCCTGCACGGCTTGCTGCAGTGCCTCCAGTCGCGGCGCCAATTCGGCCAGCAGGGTTTCGTCCTCCAGCACCTGCGCCAGCGCGGCCTGCAGGGTGTCGTAGCGCGAATGCAAGGCTTGGCCGTCGCTGTCATCGGGCAGATCCAGTTCGTGCCAGCTGCGGGCGCAAACATCACTGGCCTGGTTTACCGTCGCCACCTCGCGCACCCGTCCCTCGCCACAAAGCATCTCGAGCAGCGAGGCCAGCTGTGTGCAGATGGCCTCGGCCTGCATCAGCTTCGCCTGCCGCAGGGCATGCTCGCGGGCCTGTTGTTGCTCTCGTTCCCGCCAGTCTTGCAGGGCGAAGTCAAACCGGTCGATGCCTTGCTGAAAGGCCTCCACCTCGGCCGGCACCAAAAGTGACAGATCCAATGCTGTCCACTGACGCTGCAGACCACGCATCGAGTTCTCTATACGACCCCAATCGCCACTACCCTGCGCGGCCTTCAGCAGAGCCTGCAGCTGGACATTCAGCTTGCCGGCCTGCGCGCGCATTTCCCGCGGCCGGCTGTCGGCGGCATCCAGGACTGCCAGTGCATCCCGCACGCACTGGTACACCCGTTTGTCATGGCGGCGGGCGCCTTTGGCGACACGTTCCAGGGTGGAGCGCTGGGTGAGTTTCACCACCGCGGCGTGTCGCACCGACGCATCATCATCCGTCAGGGCTACGTCGCCCAACAGGGATTGGCGGGTCACCCGCTGCAGCGCTTGCCGACGCAGTTCGGACTCCTGCCCCTCTTTCAACATACGCTCGAACCAGTGTTCGTCGGACAGCCCTTCGAGGAACCGCCAGCGCTCTGCCAGCGACGGGCCATGTGCCAGCTTGCCGGCCAGCAGGTGGGCCAGGTGCTGTTCGGCATTACTGCGGTCGGTATCATTGCCGGCCTTGGCGCACAACGCCTGCACCTGCTGCAGATCGCACAGGCGACGTAGGGCCAGGCGGCGAATGACGGCATCCGCGTCGTCTTCCGCCACCTGTCGGAAAATCTCCTGCACATCATCCGGCAGGGCCGCGATGGCCTCCCGGCGCACGGCAGATTTGGGGTGTTTCCACTTGGGAGCGAACAGTCGGGAAAGCATGGTTGTTTCTCTGCATCAATGTTACTAGCCCGGATATTTCACCGGAATCCGGAATTTCCCGGAGAGATTTTCGTTCAACCCGTAGGTTGGGCAAAGGAGCGAAGCGACGTGCCCAACGGGAGGCACGGAAACGTTGGGCACGCTACGCTTTGCCCAACCTACACTCTACACTCTGCAAAGCAGGTTTATGAAACATCCGGGCTAGCTGCAACAAATTTGAGGGGCTCTAAATGTGCAGTTTATCCAGGACACTACACTAAAGGGGCATTGTAGGGCATGACGCCGCTGCGTGCGCAGCGCAGGCATCGTCAATCGAGGGAGGATTCGTTTTCCACCACTTCCGGCAGGCGCATCTCGAAGCGGGAGCCCTCGCCGAGCCGGCTGCTGACGGTGATGTCTCCCCCCATCAAACGACACAGGCTGCGGCTGATGGCCAGCCCCAGCCCACTGCCGCCGTATTGCGAAGAGATGGTGTTGTCGGCCTGATTGAAACTCTGGAACAACTGGCCGATCTGTTCTTCACTGATGCCAATACCGGTGTCGCTGACGACGAAAAGCAGAAAGGGTTTTTCACTGCCCGCCTGTACCTCCAGCTCTCGGAACACCTCCAGCGTTACCCGGCCATCACGGGTAAACTTGATGGCATTGCTGAGCAGGTTGAGCAGTGACTGGCGCACCCGCAGGTTATCGGCCAGCATCTCACCCACATCCTCGGCGCAGAGATATTCCAGCTCGGTGTGATTTTTTTCCAGCAGTGGCTGCAGGGTCGACAGGCACTCCTGCACCAGTCCCGAGACACTGAATTTCTCCAGGTTCATGACGTGCTTTCCGGCCTCGATCTTCGACAGATCCAGCACACTGTTGATCAGCTTGAGGAGGTGATCACCGGCCTGATGAATGCGGCCGAGGTCGTCACGCATCTCCTGCAACCCCCGCTCCCCGGCCTCATCCTGCAGCAGTTCGCTATAGCCGATGATGGCATTCAGCGGCGTGCGCAACTCATGGCTCATGTTGGCCAGAAAGGCGCTCTTGGCACGATTGGCCTGTTCGGCCTGATCGCGCACCACCATCAACTCAGCGGTGCGCTCTCGCACCCGCTCCTCAAGATGTTCGCGGTGGCGTTGCAGCTCTGCCTCGACACGCTTTTTCTCCGTGACATCCCGCAGCGTCGCAATAAAACTCCGTTTGCTGCCAAGACGCATTTCACTCAGGGAAACCTCGGCGGGAAATACGCTGCCATCCTTGCGGTATATTGCCAGCTCACTGCGCTGGCCGACGAGATCCGAGTGCCCATTCGCAAGATAGCAGCGAACAAACCTGTCGTGCTTCTCACTCTGAATACCCGGCGCCAAAAGACTGACATTAATGCCGATAACTTCCTCAGCGCTATAGCCCGTAAGCTGTTCCGCCATCGGGTTGAAGGTTTCAATACATCCCAGTGAATCCACCGAGATAACACCGTCCATCATATTGTCGAGAATAGTGCGCAGGCGCAGTTCGCTGTCCCGCAACATCAGCTCCGCCTGACGGCGCTCGGTGATATCGCGAAAAAAGATCGACAGGCCATCCGGGTGGGGATAGGTGTGGGTCTCCACCCAACGGTCTAACGGAGGATAGTAACCTTCAAATTGCAACATCTTGTCGCTATTGCGCGAATGATGAAATTTCTTGTAACAGGAACTGGCAAACTCCGGCAGCTGGTCCCACAGACTGTGCCCCAGCATCTGCGCGCGCGACACCTGAAACAAGTCTTCGGCACGGGCGTTGAAATAGGTAATATTCCAGTCATCGTCAATGGCCACATAGGCATCATTGGTAGACTCAAGAATATGCCGCACATGTTGATGGGTTCGTTGCAGATCCTCTTCGGCCTGCTTGCGCGCGCTGATATCACGGAGGAATACCTTGATCATGGGCGCGTCGCCCAGGGTAATCAGGTTGGCATGTACATCCACATGCACCAGGGCGCCATCAGGGTGCTGCACGGTGGCTTCAAAGAAGGTCGCACCGTCACGCTCGATATCACGCAGCGTCTGCAACTGCCGACCGCCATCGACAAAAAATGCCTCGATACCACAACCGGGCAGGTCTTCCGCATTCATGCCCAGCAGGTCCGCCGTGGCCCGATTGACCTCACGGATCTTCAGATCACTATCCAGCACCACGATGGGATTGGAAACCAGCTCATTGAGCAAACGAAAGCGTTCCTGCGAGCGGCGGTTCTTTCCGGCGCAAAAACCCTGTTGCAGCAAATCCTCCAGCCGGTGGGCCGAGGCCTCCAGCGCGGTAATTTCCTGCGGGCTGAATGACGGTTCTTGCTCCGTACGACCGACCATCAGGGCGCCCACTGCACGTCCGTCGAGGCGGAGGCTGGCCGCGGCAAAATGGCTCACGCCGAATTCACGCTGAAAGATATTCTTTTCCACCAGCGCATTGGCGGACAGGGAAAGCGGCATGCCGGCCCCACAGCTGCCAAACAGGCCCGGCAGCATCACCGCCTGCTTTACGGCAAGATGGAAATAGCCCTCGGGCCTGAAGGCTGCACCGGAATAGCCGAGCAGGGAAATCTGCGCCGTATCGGTATCGTGGCGCAGAAAAAAGGCGATCCCGGCGGGCAGCCGGCCATCCGGGTTGTCCAGCAGCGGCGGCACATGCTGCGCCAGAAGTGCACAGGCATCCGCTGTCATCGCGTCATTTTTTGACAAAATAGAAACGGCGGGGCATGGCCCCTGTGCCCTCAGCGTAAAATGAAAAAATATCCATCAGTTACATCATCGACAAGGCATTGCAAATTCTTAAAAAAAATGCCAAATCTGACAGCCTCCAGAGTCTCAGGGAGTCTCATCCAGCGACAGCAAGACAAGCCCCGTCACCCTCACTCCACCGTCCACCATTTCCCACTGCACATCATAGTCCCAGAGGCGCAGACCAAATTGGCGCCGCTGCGGCTTGCCCGCCTGGTAAGCGGGCCGGGGATCGGCCGCCAGCACTTGTTCAATCAAGCATCGCAAGCCGGGATAATCCGCCTCTGCCGCCTGTATCTGCGCCTCGGCCCCGGGACTAAAGATCACCGGCAACAGCGCCCTCGGCGCGGCCTGCGCATAACCCGCACGGGCATCGGCAATGGCATCGCCATAGGGCAGATAGGGCTTGATATCCAGCACCGGGGTACCATCCAACAGATCGATACCGCCCAGCTTCAGCAGCCGCTTGCCATCCTGCTCGACAATGCCCTGCAGACGCACGACCGACAGGCCGATGGGATTGGGACGAAATGGCGAACGCGAGGCGAATACGCCGATGCGGCGGTTACCCCCCAGACGCGGCGGCCGCACCGTAGGTCGCCAGCCATCACGCAGGGACTGATGAAACACGAAGATGATCCACAGATGCGAAAACCCCGTCAGTTCCGTCAACGCCTCCGCGCAATCATAGGGGGGCAATAACTCCAGTGAGGCCTGCGCCTCCGTGACCAGACCGGGCTGACGCGGGATACCGAATTTCTGCTTGAAACAGGAGTGAATCACGCCGATGGGAGAAAACTCAAAGGATGCTTGCATGGAATCCCTGAAAACAGCGGAGAAGTCCTGATGATATCAGTCTAGTTCCCTGACGGGGGAAACAAGTCCCTCTTTCACAGTGGTAATACGGTATATATTTGCAGACCGCAAGCCGCTAGTATTAATACCTAGATCCTGCAAGTGGTCGCACTCACTCAGCACACGCTCTTGATCCGTAGAGCGATATGAAACTTTTCGGCAATCACAATAAGGATTACGCTCAAAGTTGTCATTCGCTCTACGAATCAATATCTCGCACTGCGCAAG
>JAJRWE010000024.1 GCA_024276955.1 Gammaproteobacteria bacterium | reverse complement strand
TTTTCTCATTGGCCCTATTGGGGTTGGTGATCGGCGGCTTTTCCCTTTGGGCACCAACGGCCTTTGCGTATACAACCTGGTCCAGCGGCTGCCAAAATTGCCACGGCGGATTCAAGGGCGGGAATTACTCATCCATCACCACAGACGACCCCGCAAGCTGGGGGCCAAACCTGATGGACGGGCATGTCTCACGCTTTAACCTGGGCTGCAGCGACTGCCATAGCGGCAGCAGCTTCGCCTCGGTAATCCTGGATACCTCAAACAGCGGAATTACCTGCTCCAGCTGCCATGGCCGCACAGAAGATGATGCCGGTACAGGCTTGGGTGGATCGATGCCGAGTGCAGGTTTGCGTCAGCGCCACTACAACACTGGCGTCCAGGTTTGCGCGGACTGTCACTCAGCGGATGCCAATCCCGCCACCTTTACGCCCGTTGGCGAGGACGTGGCACCGCCAACATTTATCAGCAAGGGCATCGACCCCTGCAACGACACCACCTTCGGTAGCGCAGGCCTTGATAACGATGGCGACGGGCCACGTGACAGCGCGGATACGGACTGCCAGGCACCCGTGGATAATCCACCTACGGCAGTGATCAGCGCCCCGGCCAGCGGCCTGGTGGGTGAAACCCTGACCTTCGACGGCTCCGGCTCCAGCGATGACGGGGCAATCATTTCCTATACCTGGGCCTTCGGCGATGGTGGCAGCGCCAGCGGCATGACGACCACCTATGCCTACAGCACCGCCGGCAGTTATACGGTCAGCCTCGAGGTGTGCGACAACGCCACCACATCCCAGTGCAGCACAACAACGCACACCCTCACCATTACCGATATCGTGATCGACAACCCACCCACCGCCGTCATCACCGGCCCGACCAGTGGCACCGTGGGCGACACCCTGAGCTTCGACGGCTCCGGCTCCACGGACGATGGCGCCATTGTCTCCTATGCCTGGACGGTCGACGGTACGCCCACCGGCAGCAACATGACCATGTCACACCTGTTCAGCACCGCCGGCAGTTTCAGCGTGGCACTCACGGTCTGCGACAACGCCACCACCGCCCAATGCAATACGGCAACACATGGGGTGACGATTAACGACATCACGGTAGACAATCCACCCACGGCGGTAATCAGCGCCCCGGCCGGTGGTCTGGTGGGAGAAACCCTGGACTTCGACGGCTCCGGTTCCAGCGATGACGGGGCAATCATCTCCTACACCTGGGCCTTCGGCGACGGTGCAAACGGCAGCGGCATGACCACCTCCCATGCCTATAGCACCGCCGGCAGTTATACGGTCAGCCTCGAAGTCTGTGATAACGCCATCACATCCCAGTGCAGCACAGCGACACATACCGTGACCATCACGGACACCGCAGTCGATAATCCACCCACCGCCGTTATCACCGGTCCGACCAGTGGCACCGTGGGCGACACCCTGGACTTTGATGGCTCCGGCTCCACGGACGACGGCACCCTCACCTCCTACAACTGGACGGTCGACGGCACCACCGCAGGCGGCAACATGACCCTGTCCTGGCAATTCAACACCGCAGGCAGTTTCAGCGTGAGACTCACGGTGTGTGACGATGCCGCGCAGTGCAACACGGCAAGTCATACGGTGACCATCAGAGAACAGGCCGGCGATGGCGAGGCAATGTACATGAACGACTGTGCCTCCTGCCATGGTGACCCATCCACGGACGAACCGGCACCAGACGGCCACTTCAAGGTCACGGGGGCAAGAACCTGCTCCATCCAGGGTTCAATCTACGGCACCTCCGTCTTCCCCGACGGCGTCGAAACCATGCGCTTCCTGCAGGGTATGCTTAGCAACGATCAGATCCAGGAAATCTCTGATTATCTGAACACGTTCTCCGTAAACGGCATGCAACGCTACATTACCACCTGCTCCAGCTGTCATGGCCAGGATGCCCGTGGTGGCCGCACCGACGAAGATGTCCGCAACAGCGATGCAGAGGAGATCGAAGAGGCCATCCACGACGAAAGGGAAATGCGCTTCCTGGACTGCCTGCCCGACAGCGATATCCATAAAATTGGGCAATATCTCAGCGATAATGATAATGGAAAGGACGAAAACGATGAGGATAAAGACGAGGATGAGGATGAGGATGAGGATGATAAAGACGACCACAAAAGTAGCGATGACGACAAACATCGCGAATCACACGACTAGCGCAAAGTAGATCTGCTGGTCGGTTATCTTTACTGACAGAAGGGGCGGCACTCACCGCCCCTTCTTTTTAAGAATTTCGCAGTCTCAGCCACTACACTAATTTTTAGTTTCTCTTCAGCTCGCATGGCAGTAACCTCTAATTTTTCTATTCCTGCTCGTATCATACGGGTGCTCATTTCCCAGCCGCTGTTCCTACGCGTGTCAATGACAAAAATTGATACGGTTATCAATTAGTTATTCGACTTAGCCACAAAAACTCCGCTACTTATGGCATTTGAGTTTCTTGTGCTTGGCAATGGATTCACCATCCACACCCGCAGCAACCTTTTATTTGGTTGTTGCACGTTTGTACACTTCCCAAAGCTGCTTGCTTGGAAACTTCAAACGACAATATTTCACATTGCCCATATTTCGCAGCCCATCTCAACACACAAGCATAGGCCAAGGTCATAGGCCGAAGCATGGGCCAGGCTCAGATCTCACCTTGTGACATTCAATGAAGCAAGTCGCCTGGACTAGAAGAGTGCATACAAGCCGGAATGTGCGGCATTTTCTCTCTTCGGATTTTACTTCGTCTCCTCCGGGCGGCCCTGGGGATACCCCCTCTTTTTGGCGAACCGAACAACCCCCAGCCATCACCACCGGCAGACGGCGGATTTTGGTGGATTTTCGGGTACAATACGCGTCTTTAAAATCCCCGGACGTCCCCATCCGTGAATCAGACTGGCTTTGGCAGGCATCGACGTGAGCCGCATTGGCATTCGCCGACGGCGCTGCAGCGGGCACGCGTGCCGCTGCAGCGGCTGGACTGGTTGCTGGACGATGGCTCGCTGACCCGGCGACTGGTGGCGGCCTGCGGGGAGGCGTTCCGGGTCGCACCGCTGGACCAGGGCTGGCGGCGGCCGCTGCTCAACGAGGCGGGAATGTTGGGCATGCATCCGGCACACTATGCCTTCGTGCGCGAGGTGCATCTGCTGTGCGACGACCAGCCCTGGGTGTTTGCGCGTACGGTGATCCCGCCACACACCCTCGCTGGCAAGCGCCGCCGTCTGGCGCACCTCGGCAACAAACCGCTGGGCGCGGTACTGTTCGCCGATCGCTCCATGCGCCGCAGTCCGGTGCAGATCGCCCGCCTGCGACCGGGACAGTGGCTGTTCGATGCCGCCACGGCGCCGCTGATGGAGACGCCAGCGGAGATCTGGGGACGCCGTTCGCTGTTTTATCTGGAGGGTCATCCGCTGCTGGTGAACGAAATCTTTCTGCCGGGGCTGGGAGAGTGATGGACTGGGATCACATCAAGGATCGCGCCTATCAGTACGCCTTGCTGATGCGGCTGGACAAGCCAATCGGCATATTCCTGCTGCTGTGGCCGACCTGCTGGGCACTGTGGATCGCCGGCGGGGGCAGCCCGGATGCGGGCGTGACCCTGGTGTTCGTGCTCGGCGTGATATTGATGCGTTCGGCCGGCTGTGTGATCAATGACTATGCCGACCGCGACTTCGACCCGCACGTGAAGCGCACCGAACTGCGCCCCATCGCCGCCGGGCGGGTGGCGCCGAAAGAGGCGCTAGTGCTGTTCGCGGTACTGTGCGGACTGGCCTTTGCCCTGGTGCTGACCATGAACTGGCTGACCATCGGCCTATCCGTGGTGGCTGCGGTGCTGGCGGCAGCGTATCCCTATACCAAACGCCACACCTATCTGCCGCAGGTGTTTCTCGGCCTGGCCTTCGGCTGGGCGGTACCCATGGTGTTTGCCGCGCAGACTGGCACGGTGCCAGCAGTGGCCTGGCTGCTGCTGATGGCGACGGTGCTGTGGGCCACGGCCTACGACACCCTGTATGCGATGGTGGATCGCGAGGACGATGTGAAGATCGGCGTGCGTTCCACGGCGATCCTGTTTGGTGATGCCGACCGGGTGATCATCGGCATCATCCAGGCCCTGCTGTTGCTGACCCTGTGGATCGTCGGCAACAAGGCAGAGCTGGGAATTTATTACAATCTGGGCCTGCTGGCAGCGGCAGGGCTGGCGGTGTATCAGCAGTACCTGATTCGTGACCGCGATGTGCATGGCTGCTTTCAGGCCTTTCTCAATAATCACTGGTTTGGCGCGGTCATCTTCGTCGGACTGGTACTGGACTACTGGACGAAATACTAACGATGTTAATGGCTTGGCTGGCGATTATTGGTGGATTTGCACTGCTCATGTGGAGCGCCGAACGCTTCGTACTGGGCGGCTCGGCGTTGGCGCGTAACCTTGGCGTGTCGCCGCTGGTCATCGGTATGGTGGTGATGGGCTTCGGTACCTCACTGCCGGAAATGTTGGTGTCCGGCATCGCCGCCTCTAACGGCAATCCGGCACTGGGCATCGGTAATGCCATCGGCTCCAATATCGCCAATATCGGCCTGGTGCTGGGCATCACCGCGTTGATCGTGCCACTGACCGTGGCCTCCGGCACCCTGAAGCGCGAATACCCGGTGCTGTTCGCGGTGATACTGCTGGCCGGCGTGCTGCTGTGGGACGGCGACCTGTCGCGCATGGACGGCATCATCCTCTTCAGCGGCTTCTTTCTGGTCATGGGCTGGATGGTCTGGCAGGGCATGAAGAGCCGCAAGGACGGCGAAGACCCGCTGGTGATGGAATTGGAAACCGAAATCCCCACCGAGATGAGCACCGGCGTCGCCGTGATGTGGGGCCTGCTCGGCCTCGTCATCCTGATCGCCAGCTCACGCCTGCTGGTGTGGGGGGCGGTGGAGGTGGCGCAGAGCTTCGGTGTCAGTGACCTGATCATCGGTCTCACCATCGTCGCCATCGGCACCAGCCTGCCAGAATTGGCCGCCTCGGTGATGAGTGCCCTGAAGGGCGAGGACGACATGGCGGTGGGCAATGTGCTCGGCTCCAACATGTTCAACCTGCTGGCGGTGCTGGCCCTGCCCGGGTTGATCCTGCCCAGCACGCTGGATGCGGCAGTCATGCTGCGTGATTTTCCCATCATGATAGGATTGACCATCGCCCTGTTCGCCATGGCCTATGGTTTCCGCGGCCCGGGGCGCATCAATCGCATTGAAGGTGCTCTGCTGCTGACGGCATTCATCGCCTACATGGCCTGGCTGGGACGTACCAGCCTGGCTTGATCCATCAGTGCAGCGGACAGAGGAAATGAAATGACCACACATCGATTCGGCCTTTCCCTGCTGTTCTGCCTCGCCCTGCTATCATCTCCGGCACTGGCCGAGACCTCCCTGTGGCAGGTGCGCGACGGCGACCGGGTGATGTACATCGGCGGCACCGTGCACGTATTGGCCGCAGCCGACTACCCCCTGCCGGAGGAATTCGACCAGGCCTACGAGCAGGCCGACCGGCTGGTGTTCGAGACCGATATGCAGGCCATCAACAGCCCGACCTTCCAGTTGCAGATGGTGCAGCGGCTGACCTACAACGACGGCCGCAGCCTCAAAGACGAGTTGGGCACAAAGGCCTACGACGCGCTGCAGGCCTACAGCCGCAAACGCAGCCTGCCCATGGCCATGCTTGAGCAGTTCCGCCCGGCGATGGTGAGTCTGGTCATCGTCATGACCGAGCTGGAGCGTCTCGGTATCAATGGTGCTGGCGTGGACGAGCATTTCTACCGCCGCGCGCAGGCCGACGGCAAGCCCGTGAGCCAGCTTGAAACGCCACAGGCACAGCTGGAATTTATCGCCGGTATGGGGCGGGGACAGGAAGACGCCCTAATCCTCAACAGCCTGCGCGACGCCGAACAGGTGGCCGGCATGATGGAAAAAATAAAGGCCGCCTGGCGCAGCGGCGACCGCGCGCAGCTGGTGAAACTGGGACTGGAACCCATGCGCCACGACTACCCGGGGCTGTACCAAGACCTGCTGGTGAAACGCAACCAGGCCTGGCTGGTCAAACTCGAGCGGATGCTGAAGAACACCGACACCGAACTGGTGCTGGTGGGCGCGCTACATTTGGTGGGCCGCGAGGGCCTGCTGGAGCAGCTGCGTGCGCGGGGCTATAAAATCATCCAACAGTAGATTGCCACAGAGGCACGGAGGACACAGAGAAAAGCCTTGAAAAACGTCATTCCGGCGAAAGCCGGAATCCAGAGGCTCATATTGGAGTCACTGGATTCCGGATCTACGCTTCGTCCGGAATGACGAATGCTGTTTTTCTCTGTCTCCTCTGTGGCAAATCAATCAACACTGACGACGACCAACAAGTAACAGACAGACAAAACCACTGCCATGAACGATACCCAGATACAACAACTGGCGCGCGCCGTCATCGATACGGAGGCCGCCGCCGTGTCGGCCCTACGCGAACGCATCGGCACCGACTTCCTGCACGCCTGCCGCTTCATGTACGACTGTCATGGCCGCATCGTGGTGCTGGGCATGGGCAAGTCCGGCCACATTGGTGAAAAGATCGCCGCCACCCTGGCCAGCACCGGCAGCCCGGCCTTCTTCGTCCATCCCGGCGAGGCCAGCCACGGCGACATGGGCATGATCACCGGCGAGGATGTGGTGCTGGCGCTGTCCAATTCCGGCGAGACGACGGAAATCATCACCATCCTGCCGCTCATCAAGCGCCTCGGCGTACCGTTAATCGCCCTCACCGGCAAACCCGATTCCACCCTCGCCCGCGCCGCCGATGCACACATCGACGTCAGCGTCGAGAAAGAGGCCTGCCCGCTGGGCCTGGCCCCCACCGCCAGCACCACCGCCACCCTGGCCATGGGCGATGCACTGGCCGTGGCGTTGCTGGAACGGCGCGATTTTACCGCCGACGATTTTGCCCTCTCACACCCCGGTGGCCAGCTGGGCCGGCGCCTGTTGTTACACGTCGACGACATCATGCACGGTGGCGAACTCACTCCCCGCGTGACCGAAGACGCCAGCCTCAGCGAGGCCCTGCTGGAGATGACCGCCAAGGGACTGGGAATGACCGCTATCGTCGACAGCGAGAATCACGTCGCCGGTATCTTCACCGATGGCGACCTGCGCCGGGTGCTGGATCATGGCGAGGTGAACGTGCGCGGGATGGGTGTGGTGGAGGTCATGACCCGCGACTGCCAAACCGTTACCAGCGGCCAGCTGGCGGTGGAGGTGTTGCACCTGATGGAGCAGCACAAGATCAACGCCCTGCTGGTGGTGGACGGCAATGGCAAGCTGGTCGGCGCGCTCAACATGCACGATTTGCTGCGTGCGGGCGTGGTGTAATAAAACACGAACGGCCACTCAACAGGCACTTTTGCAGGCGCGACTCCCTCGATAAATACACAATTAATGAGTGAGTAAATGATGGTTATGCGCCTCCCATGTTGACATACCATATTTAATATACATACTTGATATGGTATGTGGGAAATATATGAACATAAACGAGTTGCCAGGAAGCTGGGTTCTATTCCAGCGGATGTACTGAAAAAATACGAAAAGTGGAAGGATGTCGTTTTTATTTCTGGCCCTCAAGGGCTAAAGAAAATCAAAGGATTACGCGATGAGCCATTAAGTGGCGAATGGAAAGGGCATCGTTCTTCTCGCTTAAACCTCCAATACCGGGTTATTTACAAAATTGATAGAGACAGGGTTCTCGTTCAGGTCGTTAACGTTACACCCCATGATTACCGGAGGAAGTAACATGAAAGATTATCGCAAAGCCAGAAAGTCGATTAAAGTCTCGGTTGGCGAATCTGTAAGGATTCTCAGGGAATTCCAGGAGCTGAGTCAAAACGAACTCGCTAAATTAACCGGTATTCCTCAGTCGACTATCTCTGCAATTGAAAATGATAGAGTCCAATTAGGCGTTGAGCGGGCAAAGGTATTAGCAAGAGCGCTACATTGTCATCCAGCAGTGCTTGTGTTTCCCGGCTGGGATCTTGAGCATGAGTCAGTCGCATAATGCCGACGTTATCTGCTTGCCGCAGCAGTCCAACAGGAAAATAGACCATGAAAGACATCCTGCAAAAGGCCGCGCAGATCGAACTGGTGATCTTCGACGTCGATGGCGTACTCACCGACGGCAGCCTGTTCTTCGCCGACGACGGCCAGGAATACAAGGCCTTTCACTCCCGCGATGGCCACGGCATGAAAATGCTGCGTACCAGCGGCGTGGAGGTCGCCATTATCACCGGCCGCACCTCAGGGGTGGTCACACACCGCATGGCCAACCTGGGCATCGAGCACGTTTACCAGGGCAAGCAGGAAAAGCTGCCGGCCTTCGAGGAGTTGATCGCCAAGCTGCAGCTGACGCCAGAACAGGTGGCCTATGTGGGCGATGATGTGGTGGATCTGCCCATCATGCTGCGCGTCGGCCTGGCCGTGGCCGTCGCCGATGCCCACCCGCTGGTGCTGAAACATGCCCATTGGCATACACCGCACGGCGGAGGCCAGGGCGCGGCGCGCGATGTCTGCGAGCTGATCATGGAGGCCTGCGGTACGCTGGACGCGCAGATGCAGCAGTTTCTGCGCTAGGGGGCGCAACACCCCAGATGGCCTCTTTCGTCTCGCCCGAAGGGAAGCCATTAAATACGCGATTGCGGTGTTGTAGACCTTGGAAAGGGAGCAGCCATTCCCTGCGGTCTACGCCTTGCACTCGCGTATTTACTGGCTTTCT